>NZ_JBHYIG010000012.1:59978-67533 GCF_042740015.1 Streptomyces sp. NPDC059037 | reverse complement strand
CCGCGCCGGGGGGGGGGCTGCCCCGGCGCCGCCGCGGCGGGGTCCGGTGCAGGCGGCGCGGGGGCGCCGCCCGGCAGGACGCGGGCGTTGCCGAGGAGTGCTGCGGCGGCTGCGGGGCGGCGGGCGAGCCAGCCCCGGCCGGGCCGCGGGGACGGCTGCCGTGCGGCGGTGTGGGCGCGGTCCGCCGCGGGACGAGCGCGGCCACCGCCCGGCAGGACGCGGGCGTTGCCGAGGAGTGCTGCGGCGGCTGCGGGTCGGCGCGCCAGCCAGCCCAGGCCCGGCCGAGGGGGAGACTGCCCGGCAGCGGCAGCGGCAGCGGCAGCGGCGTCGTCGTCGGTCCGGTCCTCTGTCGGGCGTGCGCGGCCGCCGCCCGGCAGGACGCGGGCGTTGGCGAGCGTGGCGAGGAGCGCCGCGGCGGCGAAGGCGAGCCAGGCGTGGCGCCACCGCCCGCCCTGGGCGGCCAGTGTCAGCGGCCCCGCGAGGGCCACGGCGAAGGCGGTGCCGGTGGCGATCGCCCCCATGGCCCGTTCGCGCCGGTCCGGGGGGAGCGTGCGGTCCACGGCGTCGGAGTAGGGGGCCCACACCCATCCCGGGCTCGTCCCGGCCAGGACAAGGCCGGCGGTCAGCGTGATCGGCCCGTCGGCACAGGCCACCAGCGCCATGCCGCCGGCCGCCGACAGGCCGCCCGCGACGACCAGAGGGCGCGGCCCGAGCCGGGTGACCAGGGCGCCGACCAGCAACAGGGCGGCGATATAGCCGACGTAACTTGCGCTGGCGATGAGTCCGACCAGGGAGAGGGGCAGGTCGAAGGCGCGCCGGAACTCGGGCAGGAAGAGGCCGTAGCCGTAGCGGGCGAAGCCGAAGGTGACACCGACCGCGGCCATGCCGGCCAGGCTGACCCGCCACTGCTCGGGCATCCGCCCCGCCCGTCGTTCCTGCCTCATGACCTGCCGCCTTCCTGGCCGTGTGTGCTCGCAGTGATCAGCCTGCGGCGCGGCCCACGGCCCGAACCAGTGGCGTGAACGTCAGGGTCCACTAGATTTACGACATGGCTTCCGACCGGCAGGCACACACCTCCCGCCCCGCAGACACCTCTCGCCCCGCACGCCCCTCCGGCTCCGCCCTGCGCGTGGCCGTCGCTCTCCTCTCGCCGTCCTCCCTCTTCGAACTGGCCGTCCCCTGCGCGGTGTTCGGCCAGGACCGGGGCGAGATCCCGTCCCCGGGATACGAGTTGGCGTTGTGCCAGACCGTCCCCGGCGCGCACCACGCAGCCGGCGGACTGCGCCTGGAGAGCTCCCACGGCCTCGAAACCCTGGCCGAGGCGGACCTGGTGATCATCCCCGCGTGCGTGATGGGCGAGTACGAGCCACCGGCCCCGCTCCTCGACACGCTGCGGGCGGCGCACGCTGCCGGGGCCCGCGTGGCATCGCTGTGCTCGGGGGTGTTCGTCCTTGCGGCAGCCGGTCTGTTGACGGGCCGCGAGGTGGCCACCCACTGGATGTACGCCGACGAACTGCGCCGCCGTCACCCGGAAGTGACGGTCGACGACCGCGCCCTCTACATCGACGACGGATCCATCCTGACCAGCGCGGGCACCGCCGCCGCGATCGACCTGTGCCTGCACATCGTGCGCCGCGACCACGGCGCGGCGGTGGCGGCGGAGGTGGGCCGGCGGATGGTGGTGGCCCCGCACCGCGAGGGCGGCCAGGCCCAGTACGCCCGCCCCAGGACCGCCACCGCGGCTCCGCCCGCTCCGGGTACGGGACTTGCACCCGTCCTGGACTGGGCGCTCGCCCGGCTGCATGAGCCGCTGGCCATCGCCGATCTCGCGGGCCGAGCGGGCATGAGCGTACGCACCTTCGAACGGCACTTCGCCCGCGAGGTGGGCGCCACTCCGTTGCGATGGCTCAACCAGCAGCGCGTCACCCACGCCCGCACCCTCCTTGAGACCACCGACCTGCCGGTCGACGCCGTCGCCGAACGCAGCGGCCTCGGCACGGGAGACGGCCTGCGGCAGCACTTCCATCGCCTGATGGGCACCACTCCGGCCGCCTACCGGCGCACCTACCGGGGAACACCCGGCTGACGGGCGTCCCGCCGCTCTTCTCCGCGAGCCGGGCCGCTCGCCGCGTCAGTGATCGGCGCGACGGGCGTGTCGGCGGCCCGCACCCAGCGCGGCCCGTCCGGCCCGTACACGGCACGCGGCTCCGGGAACGCCGCGAGCAGGAGGAGACAGACGATCGCCGCCACGGCCGCGCCGAGCGGCAGGCTGATGTCGGCGCCGCCCGCGAGGCCGCCGAGCGGCCCGACGAACTGCCCGGGGATGTCGGTGAACAGCACGCCGGTCACCGCGCCGGTCCACCAGGCCGACATGCCCCGCCAGTTCCAGCCGCGCGTGAACCAGTAGCGCCCGCCGTGCTGGCGGCGGGTGAAGACCTGGAGCGCCTCGGGGTCGTACCAGCCGCGCCGTGTGACATAGCCCAGCATCATGACGATCATCCACGGCACCGTGCAGGTGATGATCATCGTGGCGAAGGTGGAGATCGCCTGGACCAGGTTGAAGCCGAATCGTCCTACGAAGATGAACGCGATGGACAGTACGCCGATCAGGACGGTGGCGCGCACCCGGCTGAGCCGCGGGAAGACCGAGGAGAAGTCGAGGCCGGTGCCGTACAGCGCGGTCGTCCCGGTCGACATGCCGCCGATCAGCGCGATCAGACAGACCGGCAGGAAGTACCAGCCGGGCGCGATCGCCAGCAGCCCGCCGACGAAATTGGGGGCGGCCGGATCCAGATACTTCGGGGCCCGCTCGGCGATGATCGCCGCGGTCGCCAGGCCGAAGCCGAACGGCAGCACCGTGGCGAGCTGCGAGAGGAACGCCGCGCCCATCACCCTGCGGCGCGGCGTATCGGCCGGGATGTAGCGGGCCCAGTCGCCCAGGAACGCGCCGAAGGAGACCGGGTTGGAGAGCACGATCAGCGCGGCGCCGATGAACGAGGGCCAGTACAGGTCCTGGGTGGCCCGGTCGGCGTCCGGGGTGAAGATTCCGGCGTACGAAGGATCGAAGTCACCGGCGAAGGCGAAGAGGCCCAGGACGAACAGCAGGGTCGCGGCGATGACGGCGACCTTGTTGACGAGCAGCATGAAGCGGAAGCCGTAGACGCACACGGCGAGCACAAGCACGGCGAAGACGGCGTACGCGCAGCCGTACGCGAGGTCGCTCTCCGGCACGCCGAGCAGCCGGTGCGCCCCGCCGATGAGCGCGTCGCCCGAACTCCACACCGACAGCGAGAAGAACGCCACGGCGGTGAGCAGGGAGAGAAAAGATCCGACGATCCTGCCGTGCACCCCCAGATGCGCCGACGAGGAGACGGCGTTGTTCGTGCCGTTGCGCGGCCCGAAGACCGCCATCGGGGCAAGCAGCAGGGCGCCGGTGAGCAGCCCGAGCAGCATCGCCGCGAGCCCCTGCCAGAAGGAGAGCCCGAACAGGATGGGGAACGCGCCGAGCACACACGTGGCGAAGGTGTTGGCGCCACCGAACGCGAGCCGGAACAGATCGAGCGGCCCGGCGGTGCGATCCGCGTCCGGGATGCGCTCGACCCCGTGGGTCTCGACCTGGGTGACGGACGGCGGCGAATCCTTGGACACGGGCAGCTCCCTGGAGGACGGCAACACGGCGCGCGAGAGGCGGTGTTGGAGGTGCAGGGAAGGTAGAGGCCGCGGGCCACACCGCACCAGTGCCGGATTCGCACTGCGCACGGCGGTGTGATGGACGATTCGCACACTCGCCGGGCGGGGTCATCGCCCCGCGAGGCCGCCGCGCGGACCCGCCGCCGGGATCACCCGGCAGCAGAAGCGAGTTCGCGTACCACGGTCATGTCGTCGAAGGGCAGCAGCAGTTCGCCGACGATCTGGTGGGGCTCGCTGCCCTTGCCGGCGACCAGGACGACGTCGCCGGGACGTGCGGCGGACAGCGCGCACGCGATCGCGGCGTGACGGTCGGCCACGCGGTGGAAGGGTGTCGCGGTGGACGTCAGGCCGGGGACGATCTGGTCCAGGATGCGCTCGGGGTCCTCGTCGCGCGGATTGTCCGTGGTCAGGACGCACAGGTCGGATTGGCGGCCGGCGATCTCGCCCATCAGGGCTCGCTTGGTGGTGTCACGGTCGCCGCCGCAGCCGAAGACGGTGATCACCGCCCCGGTGGCGAAACCGCGGATCGTGGCGAGGACCTTCTCCAGCGAGTCGGGGGAGTGCGCGTAGTCGACGATCACGCAGACGCCCCGCGAGGTGGTGAAGCGCTCCAGTCGGCCCGGAGTCGGCGGCATCCGGTCCAAGGCCTCGACAAGCGCCGGGAGTTCATGCCCGAGCAGATGGCACGCCGCGAGGGCGGCGAGCGCGTTGGACACCGAGAAGCGGCCCGGGACCGGGATCGCGGCAGGATACTTGCGGCCGTCGTGATGGAGGGTGAAGCGGCTGCCCACCGCGTCCACCACCAGATCGCTCGCCCGGTAGTCGGCCGGCGCGTCCAGGCCGTACGTGGTCACCGCGCCCGGCATCAGGGCCAGGATCTCGGCGCTGACGGGGTCGTCGGCGTTGACCACCGCGCGGTCGCACAGCCCGCCGAACAGGCGCAGCTTGGCGTCCTTGTAGTGCGCCATGGTCCCGTGGTCGTCCAGGTGATCCTGGGTGAGATTGGTGAACACGCCGATGTCGACGGGTACATGGTCGAGCCGCTGCTGCACCAGACCCATGGACGTGGCCTCAAGCACCACGCAGGCCGTGTCCCGGTCACGCATGTGCCCGAGCAGGTAGTGGAGGTCCGGCGACTCCGGCGTGCTCAGCACCGACCGCGGCATCGGGATCCGCTCCTGGCCGATCCGGCTGCCCGAGGTGCCGATCACCCCCACCTTCGCGCCCTCCGCGAGACGGAGAGCCGACTCGACCATGTACGAGACCGAGGTCTTGCCGTTCGTACCGGTGATCGCCACGACATCCATCGCACGCCCCGGCTCCCCGTAATAACGGGAGGCGGCGAGCGAGGCCGCAATCCGTGTGTCGGGCACGCGCACCACGCACGCCTGCCCGGCCGCCCCGTCCCCCGACACCCAGCCGTCCTCGACGAGCACCGCCACCGCTCCCCGCTCCAGGGCCCGAGCGACGCCCCCGGGCCCGCCCTCCTCGTGCCCGGGAACGGCGATGTACAGCGAGCCGGACCTGACCTGCCCGGCGTCGAAGGTCATCCCCGCGGTGACCGGCACGCCCGGGTCACCGTGCAGAACGTCGTGGTCGTGCCCATGGAGCAGTGCGCTGAGCTTCATATCTGTCCCCTCGAAGGCGGCCGGCGGCACGCCGCGCATGCCCGGCCCGACAGGCGAGGGCGAGGGCGACGGTGAACCGGAATCCGCGGTGTGACGCGTTGGGCGAGCGGGCCCCGCAGGGGGATATCTGCGTGCGGGCCGAGGGCCGGGACGGCCGAGGATCGCTACCTGTGTGCCGCACGGCCGGCCGGTCGCGTCGGACGGGATCCGGGCCGTGGAGGGCTGACCACAGGTGGCCGGGCGGAGCAGGGGCCTGCCCGACACCGCTTCAGTGTACGTGCGCGGCGGCTCGCCACCGCCGTGTCGGAAACCCGCTGGTTCCGGGGCCGCCGTCCTTCCTACGATCACGACCGGTTCATCCGTCGATGCCACACAGCCCACCCCCGCCGTGCAAGGGAAAGGACCGCGTGACCCAGACCGAGGACACCGTTCACCTGCTGCGCGAGACGCTCGGCGCGGACCTCGTCGGCGGCTACCTGTACGGCTCGGCCCGGCTGGGCGGGTTGCGCCCGTACAGCGACATCGATGTGTTCGCCGTCGTCGAGCGGCCGCTGTCGGAAGGGCAGCGGCGGCGGCTCGTCGAGGGGCTCCTCGACATCTCCGCCTGGCCGCCACGGGGCGAGACCGCGCGGCCCGTCGAGCTGACGATCGTCGTGCGGCGCGAGGTCAGCCCGTGGCGGTACCCGCCATGGTGCGAGTTCCAGTACGGGGAGTGGCTGCGCGATGAGTACGAGCGCGGGCGGCTGCCGTCGCCGGTGCCGAGCCCCGATCTTGCGCCCCTGATCACGATGGTGCTGATGGCCGGGACGCCCTTGGCCGGACCGCCGCCGGGCGAGGTGCTGGCCCCTGTCCCGCGTGCGGACCTCACGCGCGCGTTGTCCGCCGGTGTGCCGGAGCTCCTTGCTGACCTCGCGGCGGACACCCGCAACGTCGTCCTCACGCTGGCCCGGATCTGGATGACCCTGGCGACCGGGACGATCACCTTCAAGGACGCCGCGGCGGACTGGGCCATCGCCCGGCTCCCGGAGGAACACCGGCCCGTGCTCGCCCACGCGCGCGCCGTGTACGTCACGGGGGAGAGGGAGCGCTGGGGCGAACTCCAGCCGCTGGTGGGCCCCTGGGCCGCGTACGTCACTGAAGTGATCGAGGAGCTGGCCGCGGCGGGCACCGGCTGACGCGCTGCCTTTCAACTGCCGTTGTCCGGATGCCTCTTGACGTGAATCCGTCACTCGGTATGGTCTAGGCCAACGGCGGCGGGCGTCATTCCGGATAGCCGCAGCTCCGGTGTGCCGGTGCGCTCCTCGCCGCTCAACCCCCCACCACACGGCGGTCGGCCGTGCCCCCGGCATGCCCCGGTCCGCCCAAGGAGTGATCGCTCATGCGTCCTCGTGCACTCGCCGCCACGCTGACCGCGACGGCGTCCGCCGCCGCCCTCACCCTGCTGACCCTCGCCCCCGACGCCTCCGCGGAGAAGCCGGACGCGAAGGAGCGGGCCGCCGCGGAATTCATCGTCAGCGAGGCCCAGTTCAACCAGATGTTCCCGAACCGGAACTCCTTCTACACCTACAGCGGCCTCACGGACGCGCTCAGCGCCTATCCCGAGTTCACCGGGACCGGCAGCGACACCGTGCGCAAGCAGGAGGCCGCGGCCTTCCTGGCGAACGTCAGTCACGAGACGGGCGGCCTGGTCCACGTCGTCGAGCAGAACACCGCCAACTACCCCCACTACTGCGACAGTTCACAGTCCTACGGCTGCCCGGCCGGCAACGACAAGTACTACGGCCGCGGCCCCATCCAGCTCAGCTGGAACTTCAACTACAAGGCGGCGGGCGACGCCCTGAAGATCGACCTCCTGAACAACCCCGACCTCGTCCAGAACGATCCGGCCGTGGCCTGGAAGACCGGCCTCTGGTACTGGAACACGCAGAACGGCCCGGGGACGATGACGCCGCACAACGCCATGGTCAACGGCGCGGGCTTCGGCGAGACCATCCGCAGCATCAACGGCAGCCTGGAATGCGACGGCGGGAACCCGGAGCAGGTGCAGAGCCGGATCGACAACTACACCCGTTTCGCCGACGTACTCGGCGTCGCCCCGGGCGACAAGCTGAGCTGCTGACCCGGCGTCACGGCTCCCGCTGTCCGCCGCCCCCCCGCGCACCCCGCGGCCGGGCCCGCCCTTTTGATGCCAGGGTTATGCGGCGCGCGACAGCGGGGCCCGGCCGCGGGGGGGGGCC
>NZ_JBHYIG010000012.1:0-59968 GCF_042740015.1 Streptomyces sp. NPDC059037 | reverse complement strand
CTCAACAAACACCCCCCCGTTTCCCCCGTGTTCTGCGGCGCCCCCCGGGGCCATTGTGTGTGGTGCGCCCGCGGCCTCCGGGCCCCGGCGGCCCCCCCCCCGGGGGCCCCCCGGGCGGGCCGCACGGCGATTTTCAGCCAAGGTTAGTGCAGCGCTCAACAGGAGGCCAGGACAGGCTGGTTGGGCCGCCACGTGATCAATAGCCTGGTGCGCACCCCCTGTCGCTGACCAAGGAGCTTCATGTCCACCGCGCAGCAGATCCCCGACATCCTCTCGCCGGAGTTCGCCGAGAACCCCTATCCGGCCTACCGGGCGATGCGGGAGAGCGCGCCGCTGCTGTGGCACGAGGCGACGCAGAGCTGGATCGTCTCGCGGTACGCGGATGTCGAGCGCGTGTTCAAGGACAAGACCTCGCAGTTCACCACCGACAACTACGACTGGCAGATCGAGCCGGTGCACGGCAAGACGATCCTCCAGCTCAGCGGCCGTGAGCACTCGGTGCGCCGGGCCCTGGTCGCACCCGCCTTCCGCGGCAGCGACCTCCAGGAGAAGTTCCTGCCCGTCATCGAGCGCAACTCCCGCGAACTCATCGACGCCTTCCGGTACACCGGCACGGTGGACCTGGTCGCGGACTACGCAACCCGCTTCCCCGTCAACGTGATCGCCGACATGCTCGGCCTGGACAAGGCCGACCACGCGCGCTTCCACGGCTGGTACACCACCGTCATCGCCTTCCTCGGCAACCTGGCGGGCGACCCGGACGTCGCGGCGGCCGGCGAACGGACCCGCGTCGAGTTCGCCGAGTACATGTTCCCGATCATCCGGGAGCGCCGCGACAACCTCGGCGACGACCTGCTGTCCACGCTGTGCGCCGCCGAGCTCGACGGCGTACGCATGAGTGACGAGGACATCAAGGCGTTCTGCAGCCTGCTGCTCGCCGCCGGCGGCGAGACCACCGACAAGGCGATCGCCAGCATCTTCGCCAACCTCCTGACGCACCCGGAGCAGTTGGCGGCCGTCCGCGAGGACCGCACACTGATCGCCCGCGCCTTCGCCGAGACGCTGCGCCACACCCCGCCCGTCCACATGATCATGCGCCAGTCGGCCACCGAGGTGGAGCTCACCGGCGGCACGATCCCCGCCGGGGCCACCGTCACCTGCCTGATCGGCTCGGCCAACCGCGACGAGCAGCGCTACGCGGAGCCGGACCGCTTCGACATCTTCCGCGACGACCTGACCACCACGACCGCGTTCTCCGCCGCCGCCGACCATCTCTCGTTCGCGCTCGGCCGGCACTTCTGCGTGGGCGCGCTGCTTGCCAAGGCCGAGGTGGAGACCGGCGTCGGCCAGCTCCTGGACGCGATGCCCGATGTGCGGCTCGCCGACGGCTTCGACCCGGTCGAGCAAGGGGTGTTCACCCGGGGGCCGCAGTCCCTGCCGGTGCGGTTCACCCCTGTCACCGCCTGACCCCACGGGGGCGCCGCCCACGCGGCGCCCCGCCACCTTTCAGTGCGCCACAGGCGTGAACTGCACCGGCAGCGATGTCAGACCCCGCATCCAGATGGACGGACGCCAGGTCAACTCCTGCGACTCCACCGCGAGTACGAGGTCGGGCAGCCGCTCCAGGAGCGTCTCGACCGCCGTACGGGCGATGACATCGGCGAGCAGTGGGGCGGGGTACGGGCAGCGGTGCTCGCCGTGACTGAACGACAGGTGCGCGGAGTTCTCCGGGCCCACATGCGACTCGGGCCAGATCTGCGGGTCGGTGTTGGCCGCGGCGAGGCCGAGCACCAGACAGTCGCCCGCCCGGATCTGCCGCCCGCCGAGCTGGGTGTCGCGCACCGCCCAGCGGCCGATGAAATTCTGCGTCGGGGTGTCGAGCCACAGCACCTCGTTGAGCGCCTCGCCCACGCTCAGCCGACCGCCGGACACGTTCAGCGCGAACCGCTCGTCGGTCAGCATCAGCCGCAGCGTGTTGCAGATCCAGTTGGCCGTCGGCTGCTGGGCCGCCGCGATGATCGAGATCAGGTCCTGGACGATCTCCTCGTCGGTCAGGCCCGCAGGGTGAAGCAGCATCCGCGATGTGACGTCCGCACCCGGCCTCTCCCGCTTCTCCTTGACCAGTTGCTGGATCCGCTCCCCGACGCGCAGGTACGCCGCCACCGGGTCGTCGCCCTCCGCCGCGTCCAGCGAGATCCGCAGATCGTCCACCAATTGCTGGGTGTCCGTGCCCGTGTGCGGCATGCCGCACATCTGCACCGCGGCCCGCATCGGCAGCGCGTGCGCGTACGCACTCATCAGCTCGGCCTGCCCGCTGCCGGCGAACTCACCGATCAGCCGGTCGGCGATCCGGCCGCTGTCCCGGGCGAGTTCGAACTGGTCGACCCCCTCCAGCGCCTCCGTGATCACCCCGGCCCGCCGCCGGTGCTCCTCGCCCTCGGTGAAAAGGACCGAAGGCTGATAGCCGACGAACGGAAGCAGCGGCCAGTCGGCGGGAATGTGCTCCCACTGGTTCCAGCGCCGCGAGTCACGGGCGAACAGCTCGTCGTGGCCGGTCACATAGCTGACCTCGGAGTAGCCGAGCACCAGCCACGCGGGCACGTCCCCGTCCAGGAGCACCGGCGCGACCGAGCCGTGCTCGCTGCGCAGGCTGCGGTAGAGCTGCGACGGCGTCTGCTGATACTCCAGACCGCCCAGGCGCACGGCGCCCGCATGGGCGGGGCAGCCGGGGGGCGGGCTCTGCTCGGCGGCGGGTCCGGTCGGCTCGGTCACGGTGTCATCTCCTGGGCCATGGCCAGTTCGTAGAGGTGGTCCACGAGGGTGATCAGTACGTCCTTGCCCGACGACCGCACCCGTGCGTCGCAGTCGATCAGCGGCACGTGGCCGGGCAGCGCAAGGGCCTGCCGGATCTCCGCGAGGGAATGCGCGGAGGTGTCGTCGTCGAACCGGTTCACGGCCACCACGAACGGCGTCTTGTGGTGTTCGAGCCGGTCGATCGCGTACCAGGACTCGTCCATGCGCCGCGTGTCGACCAGCACGACCGCACCGAGCGTGCCCGAGAAGAGCCGGTCCCAGAGGAACCAGAAGCGCTCCTGGCCGGGTGCTCCGAAGAGGTAAAGCACCACACGCTCGTTGAGGCTGATCCGCCCGAAGTCGAACGCCACCGTGGTCGTGGTCTTGGCGGCCACGTCGGCCGTCTCGTCGACACCGACACCGGCCTGCGTCATCACTTCTTCGGTGTTCAGCGGCCGGATCTCGCTGACCGACCGCACCAGCGTGGTCTTGCCGACACCGAATCCGCCCACCACGACGATCTTCAAGCCGGTCTCGGCAGTGTCGGACAGGGGCGTACGGGAGGGCAGCTCAGATGTTGCGGAGCCCATGGAGCACCTCCTTGAGAAGGGCGGAATCGGGGATGGCGGCCGCCGAGCCGGCCGCGCGGGGATGACGGGCGGTGATCCGGCCCGTGGCGAGCAGGTCACCCAGCAGGATCCGCACCACCGTGATCGGCAGCCTCAGCTCCGCCGCGATCTCCACCACGGCCGTCGGATGCCGGCACAGTTCGAGGATGCGTACGTGCTCCGACTGCATCCCCGCGGCCGGCTCGCACTCGCTCACCACCAGCGTGACCAGGTCGAACGAATCGTCGTCGGCGCGGCTGCGGCCACCGGTGACCGTGTAAAGGCGGTCCGGATCACCGATGTCCACGGGCCTGCGGGGCGTCACGAGGAGTCGCCGCCCTCGTCCTGGGCACGCGGCTCGGCGCGCAGATGCTCCCCGATCTGCTCGACGAGCTCGGTCATCTGATGGCCGACCACACCGGGGTCGGCGTTCTCGTCCGCCACGACCGCCAGGTGTGCTCCCTCGCCCGCCTCGACGATGAAGAGCAGCCCGCCGTGGAACTCGGTCATGGAGTGCCGGACGCCGCCGGTCCCGTCGCCGAACTCCACGGATGCGCCCTGCGCGAGCGCCTGGATGCCGGAGCAGATCGCCGCCAGCTGGTCGGCCTGGTCGAGCGTCAGGTGCTCGCTCCAGCACAGCTTCAGGCCGTCCCGGGAGAGCACCAGGGCGTGCCGCGTGCCAGGGGTGCGCTTCAGAAGGCTCTGCAGGAGCCAGGTCAGGCTGTTGTCAGTGGTCTGCATGGTGGGTGGGGCGAGATGCGCCGGGTAGGTCCGGTCACCGGCCCGTGCCTCCAATCTCACGATGTCGAGCGGGGGAAGGGGGCGCCAGAGCCCGGGCGCCGTACGGGAGGCTTCGGCTCTACGGGGCGGGCGGCGGCCCGGATCCGGCATCGGTGCCGGGCGCCTCGGCGGCTCCGGGCATGTCGCCCGAGGCGCGCCGAGCGCGGTGGAAGGCACCGAAACGCGAACCGGCGTCACGTGGCTGCGCCGTCTCGCCGGCGGGCACCGCGGTGGCGGCTGCGGCGGCATCGGACGCGGCCCTGCGCTGCTGCCGCTCACGGTCGGCCTCGGCCATGGTGCGGCCGGGAGCGCGCACGGGCAGGCCGTTCGGGGTGGCGTCGGCGGGACGGGGCCGCTGGGCCGGGATCTCGGCAGGAGCCGTGGGCGGCTCGGGCTGCTCAGGGGCGGCGGGGATCTCCGCGGCCACGGGTGCGGGCACCTGCGGGACCGCCGCGAGTGTTGGCTCGGCCGTCCGGCGCACCGGCGGCTGCGGCGCGGGATCGCGCTGCTGGGCAAGGAGTTGCGGAGGCAGCAGGACGACCACGCCCGTGCCGCCGCGCGACGACGGCCGGAAGTTGACGCTCATCGCGTACTTGGCGGCGAGCCGCCCGACCACGGCGAGACCGAGGCGGGTGCCCTGCAGCGACGCGAGGTCCGTGATCCGCCCCGAGACTGACTCCTCGGCCCGGCGCATCGCCGCGTCGGCCATCTTCAGACCGCTGTCCTCGATGGTCACGACGATCCCGGCGCTGCGCTCCTCGACGTAGACATGCACCTCGTCGATGGGCGGGGAGAAGTTCGCCGCGTTGTCCATGAGCTCGGCGAGCAGATGCATGACGCCCTCGGCGGCGAAACCGGCGATCGCCACGTTCGTCGAGCAGTGCAGCCGCACCCGCTGATACGCGGAGATCCGGCCGACCGCACCCCGCAGGATGCTCTCCATGACGATCGGCTTGTTCCATGCGCGACTGGAGCGGCCACCCATCAACAGGGCCAACCGGTCGGTCATCAGGCCGAGTTGGGACGTGCTGTGGTCGAGCCGCAGCAGATCGCCGAAGACCTCGACGCCGTGCCGCTCCTGCATGTCCCGCAGATCGGCGAGCATGCTCACGGACTTCGCCTGCACCCGGCTCAACGCCTTGGCGGACGCGGCCTGCGCGGCCGCGGCCCGCCGCTCGCTGTGGGCGAGTTCGCGTACTAGGGATTCGGCGGGCACCCGCAGCAAGGGGTTGCGCGGCCAGTCGAGACCGGCGAGCACGGTGTCGGCCGAGGCCCCTTCGCGCAGCTGCCCGATCGCGGCCGGCAGCGTCGCCCCCGTCAGCTGCTCCAACTCCTGGGCGGCCTGCGCCAGTTGTCCCTGCGCACTGTCGCGCTCCGACTCGGCGGTGGCGGCGTGCCGCACGGACTCCTCCACCACGGACGCGAACACCTGCATGACCTGGCGGAGTTGGGGATCCGACGGCGGCGCCGTCTGCGCCAGCGTCTCGCTCGCACCGGCCCCGTCACGCAGCCGCTTCACCACGGTCGGGAGCGTGACATTCACCAGATGCGCGGACTCGGCACCCTGCTGCGCCAACTGCGCCTTGAGGGAACCGGCGTCGGCGTGCTCCGCCGCGGCGGACCGGCGGACCCGCCGCACGCCCAGCGAGCCGACCACCACGACGACCGCGAGGCACAGCCACGCGACCACGACCGTGGCGACCGTCCAGCCACGGGCGCCGTCCGGTGCCGACAGACCCGCGACGGCACCGGCCGCACCGGCGGCAACCAGCACGGCCAGGGGAACGGCCGGCGCGGGGCGCGGCGCCTTCGCTATGTGGCGCGGGCGGGGAGGAGCAGGCACTGGCATTCAGCGGTCCCTCGGTCCATGAGTGCAGGATGACAACGAGCCGACCGCTACGGGTCCGGCAACGGGTCGGGAAGAGAACACCAAGAGGACGGCGATCTTCCGGACCCTGTTTCGCGCCATGCTAGTCACCCCGCGGAGCGCGAAGGCCGGACAACTGGAACAGTCCGCCCAGGAGCCGCCCGCGAGCGAAGTTCGTCGCGATCTCGACCCTCGAACATCATGTCGTGATAGAGGAGTTCGACCTCGATGTCGCCGCCGCCCCGGGCTCCGAAGCCGACATGGCCCCCAGCCCCACGAACCCGGTATCTTCCCCTCTCCGACCAGCCGTATTTCGAACGGCGGCCACCAACTCCCGGAGAGCGACCCCCTCATGACCAGCCGGCAAGCAACGACGACCCTGTGGCGCCCGACGGGCCCCAAGGAGCTGGACCTGGTCCGCGAGCTGAACTGGCGCGCCTGGCCGCCCCGCCTGCCCGAGCAGCCGATCTTCTACCCGGTGCTCAACGAGGACTACGCGATCAGCATCGCGCGGGACTGGAACGTGAAGCACGACGGAGCAGGCTTCGTCACCCGTTTCGAGGTCGACACGGGCTTCGTCAGCCGCTACCCCGTCCAGCAGGCCGGCGGCCGCACGATCCTCGAACTGTGGGTACCGGCCGAAGAGCTCGACGACTTCAATGCCCATATCGTCGGCGAGATCCAGCTGGTCCACGAGTTCCACTGAAGTCCGACTGATCGCGGCCCGGCCGCCGGAGAAATCGACGAGCCGTCGAGCGGCGGCCGCGGATATCTTCGGCGGCATGGTTGACGAAGCGTTCGGGAATCCGCGGTTCGCCGCGCTCTACGATCCGCTCGACCCCGACCGCGGCGATCTCGACGCCTACGTACGCATCGCGGGGGAGTTCGGTGCGCGTCGGGTGCTCGACATCGGCTGTGGGACAGGAGTGTTCGCGCTGCTGCTCGCCGATCGCGGGATCGAGGTCGTCGGCGTCGATCCCGCACGGGCGTCCCTCGATGTCGCCCGTGCCAAGCCGGGCAGCGAGCGGGTGCGGTGGATCTGCGGTGACGCGACGTCGCTCCCGCCGCTGCGGGTCGACCTGGCGACCATGACGGGGAACGTCGCCCAGGCCATCGACGACCCGGAGATGTGGCAACAGACCCTGCGCGGTGCCCATGAGGCCCTGCGGCCGGGCGGGCATCTGGTCCTCGAGACCCGGGATCCGGCCAGACGCGCCTGGGAGGAGTGGAACCGCGACGCTTCTTACGAGGTCATGGAGGTCCCGGGGGTCGGCGCGGTCGAGAAGTGGGTTCAGGTCATCGAGGTCAATGGCCCGCTGGTGACGTTCCGAGGGACCTGCGTGCTCGTCGCGGACGGGGAGGTGCTGACATCGCATTCGACCCTGCGGTTCCGCGAACGGGCGGAGGTCGAGGCGGACTTGACGGCGCACGGGTTCGTGGTGGAGGAGGTTCGTGACGCGCCCGATCGGCCGGGGCGCGAGCTCGTCTTCCTGGCGCGACGCCCGGAGGACGGTGCGAGCTGACCGCCGCGTGCCCGAACATCGCTACGGTGCAGGCGTGATCGGTTCCACGCTGCCCCTCCTCTTCCTCGACGTCGACGGCCCGCTCATTCCCTTCGGGGCGACCCGGCAACAGCTTCCCGACGGATATCCGACGTACGACAGCCCCTTCGCACCCGCGACGGCCGACGCGAACCCGCTGATCACCAGGATCGATCCGGCCCACGGCCGCCGCCTGCGGGCGCTGCCCTGCGAACTCGTGTGGGCCACGACATGGATGTCCGACGCGAACGACTGCATCGCGCCCTGGCTCGGCCTGCCGGAACTCCCCGTGGTGAGCTGGCCGGAGCCGTCCGGCGATGACGAGGCCGGTGGACTCCACGGGAAGACCCGCCCCCTGGTCGACCGGGCCGCGGGCCGCCCCTTCGCCTGGGTGGACGACGAGATCACGTACGCCGACCGCGCGTGGGTGGCGGCGCACCACCCGCAGCCGGCCCTGCTGCATCGCGTCGATGCCCGGCGCGGCCTCACCGACGAGGACTTCGCCACCCTCGACAAGTGGCTGCGCCTTCACGGGAGTTGAGGAATTCCCTCACAGCGGCAGCGGGCGTTCCTGCACCACGTGCTTCATCACGAGCGTGGAACTGAGCCGCATCACACCGGGGAGGGTGGCCAGCTTCTCGTCGTACAGCCGCTGGAAGGCGGGCAGGTCGGGGCTGACGATGCGCAGCAGGAAGTCGGGATCGCCGAAGAGGCGCTGGGCCTGCAGCACGTACGGGATGTCGGCGACGGCCGCCTCGAAGTCGGCGACGGTGTCCCGGTCCTCCTGGCGCATGGTGACGAAGACGAGCGCCTCGAACGTCAGACCCACCTGCTGAGTGTTGAGGATCGCGCGGTAGCCGCGGATGGCGCCGCTGCGCTCCAGTTCGCGCAGCCTGCGGTGGCAGGGCGAGAGGCTGAGCCGTACGCGGGCGGCGAGCTCGGTGACGGTCAGCCGGCCGTCGTCCTGGAGCTCGGCAAGAATCTTCCGGTCCACATCGTCCATGGGGGAGATTCTTCCACGACATACCGCTCTGGCGATCATACTTGGAAACATCTTTGGTCAAATCGGAACTAATCTTCTCTGTGCATCGCAGCATCGCATTCAAACGAGCTCACGAGCTCACGAGCTCACGAGCTCACGAGCTCACGAGCTCACGCGTTCATAGGAGAAGTGTTTCCGTGGCCATCAGCACCATCACCGCCTTCTGGGCGGTGTCCGTCCTCCTCATCCTGGTCCCGGGCGCGGACTGGGCGTACGCCATCACGGCCGGCCTGCGCGGAGGCTCGGTGGTGCCGGCCGTGAGTGGTCTGGTGCTCGGCTATGTGGCCCTGACCGCCGTGGTCGCGGGCGGTGTGGCGGCCGCGGTGGCGAGCAGCCCCGGCGTGCTCACGGCGCTGACGATGACGGGCGCCGCGTACCTGATCTGGCTGGGCGCATCGGCCCTGGCCCGGCCCGGAACACCCGGTGAGGCGACGGACACCTCGGGGGTCCCGCAGGGCGCCACCGGTGGCGCCTCCCGGGCTGCCGGGATCCTCAAGGGGGCGGGCATCAGCGGCCTGAATCCCAAGGCCCTGCTGCTCTTCCTCGCGATACTCCCGCAGTTCACCACCCCGACCGCCGACTGGCCGCTGGCCGCCCAGCTCGGCGCGCTCGGCATGGTGCACACGCTCAGCTGCGCGGTGGTCTACCTCGGTGTGGGCGTGCTGGCCCGCACCGTGCTGAGCACCCGCCCGGCCGCCGCCCGCGCCGTCACCCGCGCATCGGGCGCCGCCATGATCCTGATCGGCGCGTTCTTGATGGCCGAACGCCTGGCTGCGTAGCTCCTGGTGGGCGTGGCCGGAAGGCGTCCGCCCCCCGGCCGACGGGCCCCCGGCCGACGGGCCGCCCCGGCCCTCATCGCCGCCACAGCGAAGGGGCGTAACGTAATAAATGGGGCGCAAAGGTCATGCCGTTCTGAGGAGGGACCATGACACTGGACCCCGCGCGGCAGGAAGAATTCGCCGGCCTGATGGTCGACGTGCTCAACAAGGGGGTGCTCGCCCTCCTGGTCAGCACCGGCCACCAGGCCGGCCTCTTCGACACGATGAGTACGCTGCCGCCCTCCACCAGTGACGACATAGCCAAGGCGGCGCAGCTCGACGAACGTTACGTACGCGAGTGGCTCGGCGGCATGGTCCTCGGCGGTGTCGTCGAGTACGAGCCGGACGGCGCGACCTACCTGTTGCCGCCGGAGCACGCCGCGTCGCTCACCACGGCCGCGGGCCCCGACAACCTCGCCGGGATGACGCCCTACATCGGGCTGATGGGCGAGGTCGAACAGCAGGTCCTCAAGGCCTTCCGGGAGGGCGGCGGAGTCCCGTACTCGGCCTACCCCCGCTTCCAGGCACTCCAGGCACAGGAGACGGCCCGCGTGTACGACGCGGCCCTCGTCGACACGATCATCCCGCTCGTCCCCGGCCTCGCCGAGCAGCTGAGCAACGGCATCGACGCGCTGGACGTGGGCACCGGCCAGGGCCACGCCCCGCTCGTCCTGGCCAAGGCGTTCCCGCGCAGCCTCTTCCACGGCCTCGACCAGTCCGAGGAAGGCATCGCGGCCGCCCGCGATGAGGCCGAACGCCTCGCCCTGGACAACGTCCACTACACGGTCGGCGACGCGACACAGATCACGGGACGCTACGACCTGGTGACCGCCTTCGACGTCATCCACGACCTGGCCCGGCCACAGGAGACCCTGAACGCCGTCGCCGCCGCACTGCGCGACAGCGGCACGTTCCTGATGTGCGACATCGCCGCGTCCAGCAAGCTCGAGGAGAACCTCGACCACCCCTTCGGGCCCGCCCTCTTCGGCTTCTCGGTCTTCTACTGCATGACCACGTCGCTGAGCACGGGCGGCGCGGGACTCGGCACCATGTGGGGCGAGCAGACCGCACGCCGGATGCTCGCCGAGGCAGGCTTCACCGACGTACAGATCCGGTCGATCGAGGGCGACCCGCTGAACGCCTACTACGTGGCGCGGACCGTCGCCTGACTCCAGAACGCCCCTGTCCGACCCGAATCCTCGGGCTGACAGGGGCGGTCTGGCGGAGGGTCAGACGAACAGGACCGAACGGAGCTTGAGGCGCTCGCTCGCGCCGCCGGTGTAGGGGCGCAGCGTGAACTGGTCGCCCGTGCAGTCGGCGTTGGTGAAGACGATCGCGAAGCCGTCGGTGCGGTTCTTGGGCGAATGGGCGGGCGGCTGGGTGTACTCCACGGCTGCCTCGGGCAGCATGATGCACTCCCCGCTCGCGGGGTTGTGGAGGGTGGCCTGCCCCTCCTTGCCCGCGCTGTCGATGAACGTGTACCTGAAGTCGCCCTCGGCCGCGTGCGCGGCACCGGGGACGGTCAGAAGCAGCAGGGCGGCACCGGCCGCGGCGGCCAGTGTGTGACGCAGGCGCATCTAGGCATTCCTTTACCGGAAGAGCGATGGGACGCATCCCGCATTCCCGCACTGACCAGCGGTGATACCTGTGATTGCGGTGATCGGCGGAGAAAGCGGTTCGCTGTCACCCGATTGGCCCCTCGCTGTGATGCAATTCCTGGTGAGCGGAGTCCCGTTGGAGGGAACCCCGGTGAAGGAAGAAGGGACGGCAGGCATGCCGAACAGCGCTCTCCTGGTGATGGACATCCAACGGGACATCGTCGCCATCGCCGACGACGGCTCCGGATATCTGACCCGCCTGCGCCGGGCGATCGACGGTGCCCGCGCTGCGGACATACCCGTGATCTACGTGGTCATCGCGTTACGGCCGGGCAATCCCGACGTCAGCCCGCACAATCGCGCGGTCACCTCGGCCGTGCGGGCCGGTCTGTTCACCGAGGGCGACCACGGCACCGGGATCCACGACGACGTCGCGCCGCAACAGGGCGACATCGTGGTCACCAAACGGCGGGGCAGCGCGTTCTCGGGCAGCGACCTCGACCTGGTGCTCAGGACGCGCGGCATCGACAGCCTCGTCCTCACCGGCATCGCCACCAGCGCCGTGGTCCTGTACACCCTGTGCCAGGCCAACGACATGGACTTCGGCCTCACGGTCCTGCACGACGCCTGCCTCGACACCGACCCCGAGGCACACGATTTCCTCACCGAGAAACTGTTCCCGCTGTGGGCGGACGTCCGCACCGTGGACGACTGGGTGAAAGCCGTAGAGGCGCGTTAGCCGCGCACCAGGGCGAGTTGATGACGGGGCGGGGGATTCCGGCCGGGCTGCGACCCGCTCCGTTTCCCTGACAGGCATAGCCGTATGGGATTCTTCAGGCCACCGTCTTCCCGTTCTGGCGGCGCACCATCTCGCCGATCCAGGTGGGTGCGTACGGAGACGTGCAGCCCGGGGAAGTCGGATAGTCCTTGAGCACCTGCAGGCGCTCACCGATGTCGATGGCACGGGTGCGGTGCTCGGCGTGCTCGATCCCGATCTGGGCCAGGCAGTGGTTCATCGCCCACTGCAGGCGATCCGGGGCGTCCTTCATCTCCGCCTCGATGACGTCGAGCAGCCCGGCCAGGTCGAGGCCCTTGGGCTTCTTCGCCACGCGTTCGGTGGTCAGCGCCCAGCCGGCGCTCGCGACCACGGGATCCGGATCGGCGGACCAGGCCCGGCGCAGCTCTTCGGCGTGCGGGTTCTTCTTCACCACGTAGTTCACGAGCCAGTCGTGCACCTTGGGGGTGCGCGCCTCGCGCATCATGGCGTCCAGCGCGTCACCGTCGAACGCCTTCGGGCGGCAGATCAGCAGCGCGAGCAGCCGCGCCGCGGTGTCGTCCGTCTCCCAGAGCCGGCACGCGAGTTCCTGCTGCGTCTTCAGCCGCTTCGCGAGCGCGCGCAGCTTGCCGAGGTTCACACCGTGATCGTCACCGTGCTTCTCGTTCACCGCACGGGCCTTCGGGTCCTCGAGCCCGGCCAGCTCGGCCATCACCTCGGCCACCATCGCCTCGGACACCTCAGCCTCCTGTTTGGTGCGTCTGCTGCGTGCGCGTTGCGTGCGCGATGCAGCCTATGAGGGTCCTGTACGGATCAGGTCAGACCGCCGTGCGCTCCACGGGGATCCACAGCTCCGCGTCCGCCTGTGCCGCGTCCTGCGACAGGCGGGTCCGCAGGATCTCCGGGCCCGGCCTGCTCTCGTACGGGTTGGACGGGAACCACTGCGTGAACACGTCCCGCCACAGGTACTGGAGCGACTCCGGGAACGGGCCCGAGTTCTCGAAGACCGCCCAGGTACCCGCCGGGACGGCGAGCGCGTCCAGGTCCTCCGGCGCGGCGGTCGCGGTCACCACCGCGTGGTAGTAGTCGAGTTCGGTTCCCTCCGCACGGCTCAGGTCGAGGTTGTCACTGACCCCCACGATCCCCTCCGGCTGCTGGTCGGACAGCGCCCTGACGCGCTGCATCGTCTCCGCGTCGATGCCCCGGATGAAGTCGGCGATCGCCGGATTCATCCCCACGTGGACGAGAGGGACCCGGACCTTCTTGCCGACCACCTGGAACTCGTCCTTCTCCACGACCCGGTATCGCATGCTGCTACTGCCTTCGACAATGAGACGGAAGGACATCCGAGGGTGAGCGTGCAGAGCGGCACCGTCCCGCCGGGCCTCGCCCGGCCCCACACCGTGTACGGCGCGGAACGCACGCGCGAACGCTTCCCCCGAGCCGTAGCCGTAGCGCACCGCGATGTCCAGCAGCGTCCGCTCCCCGGCGAGCACCTCGGCGCCCGCGACGGTCAGCCGCCTGCGCCGGATGTACTCCGACAGCGAGATCCCCGCCAGCGCGGAGAACATCCGACGGAAGTGGTACTCCGACGTCATCGCGATCCGCGCCAGATCGGTCACCTCGATCCGCTGATCGAGATGCGACTCGATGTGATCCAGGGCCTCGTTCAGCCGCTCAAGCACTTCGGGCTTCCTTCCCTTTACGTCCTTCACATTAGGAAGGCCGCACCCTGCAGGACCCGACATCCTGTGCCCGGTCCGATCGGGTGCGACAGGGCGCCGACGATCCCCCTGAGCAGCAGATATACAGCACACGTCGCACGGCTCACTCGCGCAGGAGCCGGGCGATCCCGTCGTACCCCTGCTGCTCGGCGTGGTCGAGCGCGGTCGCGCCGTCCTTGTCCTCGATGGACGCGTCGGCTCCGGCGTCCAGGAGGAGCCTCACCGTCTCCTGATGGTCGCGCCCGCCGTCGCCGAGGATGACGGCCTCCAGGAGCGCGGTCCAGCCGAGGTTGTTGACGTGGTCGACGTCCACATCGATGTCCGGGTTGGTGGTGACCTCCCGGATATAGGCGACGTGGCCGTGCTCGCCGGCCGGGATGAGGGAGGTGCCGCCATACCGGTTGAGGATCGTGTAGTCGGGCTCGGCCGCCGCCAGAGTGCGCGCCATGGCCGCGCTGCCGGTCACGCCGGTCACCAGCCACGGGGTGTCGTGCTGCTGGTCCAGGGCATCCGGGTCGGCCCCGGCTTCGACGAGCAGCCGGGCGGCTTCGACGTGATCGCCGGTGGCGGCCAGGAGGAGCGGCGTACGGCGGCTGCTGTCGCGGGTCTCCAGATCGGCACCCCGCTTGATGGCGCCGCGCACCGCGTCGGCGTCACCGGATCGCGCGGCGTCGAGCAGGGCCCCGTCGGCGGCCGTCCCCTTCGGCTTCGCGCTGGGGGAGGGCGAGTCGGCCCGGGTGGCCGACGGCTTGCGCTCGGCGGCGGCGCCGCTGTCGGGCGCGGAACTTCCGGAGGCGGTCGCGAGCAGGCCCAGGCCGAGGAGGGGGACGAGCAGGAGGGGCGCGTGACGTGTGGAGGCCATGGTTCCTCTTTCGGTGGGGGTGGTTGTCCTTGCCGCCTTCCTCGGCTGGTGGATCGGCATCGGCGGCGGGACGTCATGCGCGGGCGGGGCGTGCGTCCTGGGCCCGCACTGTCCATGCTCGGGCGGTCCGGGGGCCTGAGCTGTCGCTGAACCGGATAGAGCTGCGGGGGCGTTGAGCCGACGTTCGTGTCAGCTGTTCGGTTGATGCGGGGGAGCGCATGTCTGTGGTGGTGCGTGGTGCGTGGTGCGTGGTGCGTGGTCCGTTGGGCGTGGTGTGGGTACGTCGTGCGGTCGCGGCCGATGTGGGGGCGTCGGCGGGTCGGGTTGCAGCGGCGTCGAGGATGTGGCGGTGCTGATCCTGGAGTGGCTCGGGGAGCAGGGCGTGGGGCGATGATCCGAGTCGATGCGGAGCGCTTGCGGGACGGACGGCCGGCGTGGACGTTCGCCGCCGGTGGTGGACCGTTGCCCGCCGGGCTGCGGGCCGACGGGCCTCGGTTGCCGAGTGCATGGACAGGGCGCTGCTTCGGCTGGGTGAGGCCGGGCCGGCTGTTCCCTTCTGAGGTTGCGCGGCGGCCGTTGTGTGTGGGTGATGCCTGGCAGCCACGAGGGCCTGGCTAGGGTTCGGTCGTATGACCGATCGCGTACTGGAGCTCTTGCGCAGCCGCCCCGACCTGGCCGAACTGGCCGCGTTTCCCTTCAACTTCGACGTGAGCCGGGCGTACCACGTCGAGGACGTGCACCTGGCGTCAGGTGCGTCGCTGGAGGCGATCGCCGGCGACGACACCGGCGGTACGTACTTCCTGTGCGCGGATCAGGCGGTGCTCCACGCGTCCTCCGAGGGTGACGCCGTACTGATCGCCGACAGTGTCGGCGAGGCGCTCGAGATGCTCGTCCGGTTGCCCGAATGGTGCGAAGGGCTCACCGCCGAGCTGGACGAGGAGGGGCTGCGGGCCCAGGTGCGTGCGGGAGACGATGAAGCCCGCGAGGAGTTCGCCCCCGAACTGGACGCGCAGCGGGCCGCGTTGATCAGTGGCCTTGGACTGCCGGACCGGCCGCTGGCCGAGCTCTTCGCCCTGACGGAGTCGGCCGCCGGGCGCACCGAACCCGACCATGTGCTGCTCAACTCCCGTGACCTGTGCGCGTACCAGCTGCACGAGTCCTATCGGCAGTGTCTGCGCGACGTCGTCCTCGGCCCGGGGCGGGAGATCCTGGAGCGGATGCACTCCGGCGACCTCGGCGCGCGGGAGGAGGCGGCCGCGGATCCGGTGCTCCGGGCGGGGGCGCTGCGGGCGGCGCAGTTCGACCGCCGGGACGGCGACCTGCCGTTTCTGCGTTTCCTGCTGGAGCGCGAGGGTGCCGAGCGGACCGAGCCGTTCGAGGAGCAGCGGCTTACCGCGGTGTTGGTGGCGTCGTACGGGCAGGACCAGGATGTTCCGCTGCTGCGGTCGGCCTCTTGGGGGCAGGTCACCGACAGCGCCGGTGCCGTGGAGTGGGCCCGCGCCGAGGAGGCGAAGCGGCACGGGCGGGATGCGGCTGCGGAGAGCGAGTTCACCTGGATCGAGCTGGCCCATCGGCAGGGGCGCACCGAGCACGCCCGGGTGGCCCTCATCCGCCTCCTGGACGACACGGGCCCGCACGCGGACCGGCTCCGGGAACTGAGCCGCGCGCTGGAGCGCATAGGCGACCACGCACAGGCGGCCCGCGCCCAGTTCAACCTCCTCTCGCTCCAGGACACCGCATGGGACCGGGCCTCGGAGGCGTACATCCTGGCCCGCCTGGAGCGCGGCAAGGGCGACCTCGCGGCAGCGGGACGAGCCCTGGAGCGGGCGCGGGCGGCGGTCGGCGTCAACGGCACGGCTCCGGACAGCACGGTGGCGGAGTGGCACCGCCGAGGGCTCGGCCGGCTGATCACGGAGCAGCACCTTGAGCTGACGCTGGCGGCGGTCGAGGCGGGCGACGCGGACCTCGCGCGGGCCACGATGACCCACGGCAAGCTCCTGCTCAACACGATCGCCAAGCAGTCGGCGAAGGCGCTGAGCGGCCTCTCGACACGGGCGAAGTGGGCGGTGGCCGGGCTGCGCGGGCCGGTGGCCTGACGCGGAGGGATCTCGAGCGGGGAGGGGCGGCGCGGCGGCTTGCGGGCATGCAGGCTTGGGTGGGCTGAGGCGTCCGGGTCTGGCTGCGATGGCCTGCGGCGTGGTCTCGGGCCGGGGGTGTCGGTCCGCCGAGGTGGGGCTGTGGTGGCGAGAGGGCGCGTCCGCTTCGGTGCGCAGGCTTGGGTGGGCTGAGGCTTCCGGGTCTGGCTGCGATGGCCTGCGGCGTGGTCTCGGGTCGGGGGTGTCGGTCCGCCGAGGTGGGGCTGTGGTGGCGAGAGGGCGCGTCCGCTTCGGTGCGCAGGCTTGGGTGGGCTGACCCTTCCGGGCCCGGCTGCGATCACCTCCGGCATGGTCTCGGGCCTGGGTTGTCGGTCCGCCGAGGTCGGTCCGTGGCGGCGGCTTGAGGGCGCGACTGCTTCGGTGTGCGGGCCCGGATGGGCTGACGCTTCCGGCCTGGCTGCGATGGCCTCGGGCCTGGGGCGTCAGTCCTCTGGCATCCGTCCGCACCGACCCCAGGGCGCGGCCGCACGCAGGCAAGCGCAGGCCGACTCCTCCGGCCAGGTCCCGGCCACCCTCGGCGCGAGCTCAGCGCAGGCTCGCATCACACCCCCGGCACCGGCCCACGTCAGCCCCAGCTGAACCGCCCACCGCATGTCCGGATGTGACAGGGAATCGTCATTGCGGCCATAGGCGGTGGCGGTGAGGATGGGGTCATGCCCACTCCGCACCGTGTCGTCATCGCGGTCTTCCCCGATGTCGATCTCCTCGACGTCACCGGCCCCGCCGAGGTCTTCGCGCTGGCCAACCGGGAAACCGCGGGCCGCGCCGGATACCAGGTCCGCCTCGCCGGGCCCGTCGGCGGCGAGGTGCGGACTTCCGCTGGGGTGCGCCTCGTTGCCGATCTCGCCTTTCACGAGGTCGGCGGCCAGGTGGACACCCTGCTGGTGCCCGGCGCGGTCGACATGACCGAGGACGGCCCGGTCGCCCGCATCGACACCGACGTCGTGGACTGGGTCAAGGAGACCGCCCCGCACGCCCGGCGCGTCGCGTCGGTGTGCGTGGGCGCACATGTCCTTGCCGCGGCCGGACTCCTCGACGGGAAGACGGCGACCACCCACTGGTCGACCGCCGCCCAGCTGGCCGCCGACCATCCTGCCGTCACGGTCGACCCGGACCCCATCTTCGTACGTACGGACCGGGGCCGGCTGTGGACCGGCGCCGGGATCAGTGCCTGCCTGGACCTCGCGCTGGCCCTGGTGGCCGAGGACCTCGGCGAGGACAGCGCGCTCGCGGTGGCCCGGCAGCTGGTGATGTACCTCAAGCGGCAGGGCGGCCAGAGCCAGTTCTCCGTCCCGCTCAGCCGCCCCGCCGCCTCCCGGCGTGACATCGACGAACTGCGCCTGTGGATCGCCGAGCACCTCGACGCGGATCTGTCCGCGGAGGCCCTGGCGGCCCGGATGTGCCTGAGCGAGCGGCACTTCGCCCGCGTCTTCAAACAGGAGACGGGCACCAGTACGGCCGGCTATGTCGAGGCCGCCCGCGTGGAGGCGGCCCGCCGCCTGCTCGAGACCACCGACTGCCCGCTCGACCAGGTCGCCACCGCCGCAGGGCTCGGCTCGGCGGAAACCCTGCACCGGGCGTTCAAGCGGCAGCTCGCGACCACCCCGGGGGCCTACCGCCGCCGCTTCCGCACCCAGACCACCTGACCCTCTTCACCCAGCCACAAACAGCCACACCAGCCACACCCATCCGCATCCATCCGCATCCATCCACATCCATCCATCTTTTCGTCGGCAGGCGAGCCCCCTGTGGCTTCGCCATGCCCTTTTCCCCTTGGAAAGGTTCCCCATGAGCACGAATCAGCCTTCGACGACCCTGCGTGACGTGATCGGCCTGGACAACCAGCCGCCCCGGCTCAGCGAATCCGTCTTGATCCTGATCGACTTCCAGAACACCTACCGCAGCGGCGTCATGGCCCTGGACGGCGCCGAGCAGGCCGTCGCGGCGGGCGCCCGCCTGCTGGAGCGTGCGCGCGCCGCGGGCACCCCGGTCGTCCACGTCATCAACGACGGCGGCGAGGGCACCCCGTACGACATCCGCGCCCACATCGGGGCGATCAGCGACGAGGTCGCCCCCGTGGACGGCGAGGCCGTCGTGGTCAAGCAGTTCCCCAACTCCTTCCACCTCACGGAACTGGAGAAGACGCTGACCGACCTCGGCGCCGCGCCGGGCAGCGGCAAGGACCTGATCCTCGGCGGCTTCATGACGCACATGTGCGTCAACTACACGGCCCAGGGCGCCTTCAACCTCGGCTACCGGCCCACCGTCGTCGCCGAGACCACCGCCACGCGCGCCCTGGCCACACCCGACGGCGGCGTCCTGCCCGCCGCCGGTCTCCAGTCCGCCGCGCTGACCGCGATCACCGACCTGTTCGGCACGGTCGTCCCCGACGTCGAGGCTCTCCCGGCCTGAAGGGACTGAAGAGACTGAGAGGACTGAGAGGACTGAGAGTTACGGCTTGCGGGCGAGACCGCCGTGCTCGCCAATGGGCTCCAGAGCAGCAGCGGTGCCGTCCGGCCGCCAGAGCGGGACCGAGACGACGCCGGGGTCCAGGAGTTCCAAGCCGTCGAAGAACGCCGTGATCTCGTCGACGGGGCGCAGGAAGTACGGGACGGCGCCGGTTTCGTTGTAGGCATCCTGGGCCTGCTCGTAATCGGCGTCCGTGCCCCGTGAACCGTCGTTGACGGAGAGATAACTGCCGGACGGCAGCCCCTCCATCAGGCGGGCGACGATGGATCGCGCCTGGTCGTAATCGGCTACGTGGCCAAGGATGTTGCTGAGGATCAGGCCCGTGGGACGCGTGAGATCCAGCGTCTTGGCGGCCGCCGCCAGGATGCGGTCGGGGTCGGACAGATCGGCGTCGACGTAGGCGGTCGCCCCCTCCGGGGTGGAGGTGAGCAGGGCGCGGGCATGTGCGAGCACCATCGGGTCGTGGTCGACGTAGACGATCCGGGTCTCGGGAGCGAGCCGCTGGGCGACCTCATGGGTGTTGTCCCCGGTCGGCAGTCCCGTGCCGATGTCGAGGAACTGCCGGATGCCCGCGTCGTCGACCAGGTACGTGATGTTCCGGCGCAGGAAGGCGCGGCTGCTGCGGGCGACGGTGACGATGCCGGGGAAGACGGCGCTGTACGCGTCGCCTGCCGCCTCGTCGACGGCGTAGTTGTCCTTGCCGCCCAGCCAGTAGTTCCAGATCCGCGCCGAGTGCGGCACAGAGGTGTCGATCTGCTGCTGCGCCGCAGACCCGGGCGTCGTCGCAGGGTCGGTCATGGGTTCCGTCCGTCTTTCCACCGAGGCGTGAACTGTTCCACCGCACAACCTACGTCCCAACGATCAGTGCGTGTACACCAGTTCATGCTGTCGGCCCCGGCCTCGAAGCGGTGGCCAGCGCCGCGGCCGCGGCGTCGAGGATGCCGCCGAACGTGCGGGTGATGATCGGCCTCGCGAGGCGCCGGGTGAGCAGCGGGCCGAGCAACGGGACGCTGATCTCGGCACGGGTGGTCCAGCGCACCAGGGTGCCGCCGTCGACCTCCTCGAACGTCATACGGCCGATCTCGTGCCGGGCCGGCGGCAGGCTGCGCTCGACGACGTACTCGGTGGCGTACGGCGGTTCGTAGCGGGTGATGCGTTCCCGGAACCAGCCGATCAGCCAGAGGTGACTGCGCACCGCGCCGACGCCGTAGGGCGCGCTCTCGCCGCGCCGCGTCAGGCGGCAGCGCACCACCAGGGGCGAACGCGTGTAGTTGGTGGTCGTGGTGAGCCAGGCGAACACCTCCTCGACCGGAGCGGCGATGACGCGTTCGACCGTCATGGTTTCCATGGTCAGAGACCTCCTCTGTCGAGTGGACGCACCGCGTCGGCGCGGCGCAGCTTGTCCGGGTTGCGCATGCCGTAGAGGCCGGTGATCCGTCCGTCGTGGATCTCGAACGCGACCAGCCAGTCGAGTGCGTCGCCGGTCAGGAACCGGGCCGCGGGCATGCCGTTGTAGGTGGCGGGCTCGACACGGGTCGTCGAGCCGGTGGTGCGGATCACGCCGAGGACGAACCGGGCGACCTCGTCGCGGCCGGTGATCGGCCGGCGGGCGGCGACCACCTTCCCTCCGCCGTCGGAGATCTGCACGACATCGGGCGCCAGCAGATCCATCAGATCCTGGATCCGGCCGGTCGACGCCGCGAGCAGGAAGCGCTGGACGATCTGCCGGGTGGCGTCGGAGTCGGGCTCGAAGCGGCGGCGCCGCGCATGGACGTGCCGGCGTGCGCGGTGGGCGATCTGACGGACGGTCGCCTCGGCCTTGCCGATCGACGCGGCGATCTCGCCGTGGGTGTAGCCGAACACGTCGTGCAGCACGAACACCGCGCGCTCGGTCGGATTGAGCGTCTCCAGGACGAGCAGCATGGCCATCGACACCGACTCGGCCAGGATCGCGTCCTCGCTCACCTCGGGTACGGTGCGGATCGGCTCGGGCAGCCATGGGCCGACGTACTCCTCGCGCCGCGCCCTGACCGCGCGCATGTGGTTGAGGCCCTGCCGGGTCACCAGGCGGACCAGGTAGGCGCGCGGATGCTCGACCGTCGCCGGATCGACCGCGCTCCACCGCAGATAGCTCTCCTGCAGCACGTCCTCGGCGTCGGCGGCGCTGCCCAGCATCTCGTACGCGATGGTGAACAGCAGCGGACGGTGCTCGGTGAAGGCGTCCTCAGCCATGGCCCGCCCCCGCGGCGAACACCCGTCGGTACCTCGGCATCACACCCGGCTCCTCTCGTCGGACTCGTCGTACGCCCATCGAGACACTCCGGAGCGGCGAACCGTGACAGTCCGCCGCGGTGATTCACTTCACATCCGGTCGGGGTGGCCGGTCAGCGCTGCCGCGGGAGGCCCAACGTCCTCACCAGCTGGGCGAGTTCCTCCTGGAAGAGCTTGTCCGGGCTTGCGGTCTGGGTGCGCAGGTGGCCGTAGACCTCTAGTGACACCAGGCCGTGCAGATGACCCCAGATGCGGAGCGCGAGGGCGACGGCCGCCGGCGGCAGCTCCGGGAAGGCCGGGCGTACCTTGCCGAGCAGCCCCGCGTCGAAGTCCGACCAGGTGAACTCGCTGCCCTCGTAGAGGCGTTCGGCGTGCGGCCAGGCGGCGGCCGCCAGGGCGGTGAGCCCGGTGCAGACACGGCGTGCGGCGTCCGGGGCGGCGCCGCCTTCGGGGGAGTGGTAGCCGGGAACGGGATCGCCGTAGATGAGCCGGAAGCCCTGTGGATTGGCCAGGGCCCAGTTCCGGAAGGTGCGGGACCATGCGTGGATCCGCGCGGCCGGGCTCTCGCCGGAGGTGGCATCCCAGGAGCTGTCCACGGCGTCCGCGAGGGCCGTGTACACGTCGTTGATGAGCGTGGTGATCAGGTCGTCCCGGGTGGCGAAGTACCCGTAAATAGCGTTCGCGGTCATGCCCATCTCGCGGGCGATGGCCCGCAGAGTGATGGCGTCGGGACCGCCCGATGCCATCAACGCCAAGGCCACGTCCTTGATTTCGGCGGTCGTCTCGGCCCGTAGCCGCTCGCGCCTGCCCTTGCTGCCTGTATCTGCCACGCGGCCAATCTACAGCGTCAATTTAATGCGCGCCGTGCGAAAACTTCACGGCGTATAGTTTTCGCACGGCGTCACCATCAGGGGGCGTCGTACATCGGCATGCACAGGGGAGAGCCATGCACATCGGAGTCATCGGAGCCACGGGAACCATCGGCAGCAGGGTCGTCACCGAAGCGCTGGGCCGGGGGCACCACGTCAAGGCGTTCAGCCGCGACGCCTCGTCGGCCGCGAACAAGGAGCAGCGGGAGAACATCACTTGGTCCAGCGTCGACGTCCTGGACCCCGCGGCCGTCGCCGCCGCCCTGCCCGGTCTCGACGTCCTGATCAGCGGATTCCAGCCCGGCAACGCCGCGCACGACATCACCGACACCGTGCGGCGCTCGATCGCCGACCCCACCGTCTACGCCGCTGCTGCGCGCGCCCTCCTCAAGGCGCTGGAGCGGCATCCCCGCACCCGGCTGATCGTGATCGGCGGCGCGGGCAGCCTGGAGGCGGAACCGGGAGTGGTGCGGGCCGACTCCGACGACCTGCTGCACGCGACCCTGGACCAGGTCGGCCTGCCCCGCGCCTACGCGGCCGCCGTGCGCGGCCATCGGGACGCCCTGAACGTCCTGCGCACGTCGAACCGCCTGTGGACCTACTTCAGCCCCGCCGAGGACATCGCCCCCGGCGAGCGCACGGGCCGCTTCCGCACCGGCGGTGACCAGCCCGTCGTGGACGCCGACGGCCGCAGCCGCATCTCGGCCGAGGACGCCGCCGTCGCCCTGATCGACGAGGCGGAACTGCCCCGCTTCGTGCAGCGCCGCTTCACCATCGGGTACTGAAGTCGCAGCCGGCGTGAGCGATGAGTTTGGGCGGCGGATCGGGTCTGCCCTGGTATGACGCGCATCATCGCTGACATCTCGGTCTCCCTCGACGGCTTCGTCACCGGTCCCGACCCCGGCCCGGACAACGGCCTGGGCACGGGCGGCGAGGCCCTGCACACCTGGGCGTTCTCCGACGACCCCGACGAGCGCCGGATCCTGCACGAGGCGACCGCCCGCTCGGGCGCCGTCATCCTCGGCCGCCACCTCTTCGACGTGGTCGACGGGCCGCACGGCTGGGACGACAAGGTCGGCTACGGCGCGGCAGAGGTGGGCAAGCCCGCCTTCGTCGTCGTGACGAGCTCGCCGCCGGAGTCGGTGCGGCTGACCGGCCTCGACTGGACGTTCGTCACCACCGGTCTGCCCGACGCCGTCACCGCCGCGTGCGAGCACGCCGAGGCGGCGTCGGCGGCCGGCGGCAAGGATCTCGACGTCGTCCTCATGGGCGGCGGCGCCACGATCCGCTCGGCGCTCGACGCCGGCCTTGTCGACGTGCTGTCGCTGCACCTCGCGCCCGTCGTGCTGGGTGCCGGGACACCCCTGTTCACCGGCGGAGCGCCGCGCACGCTGGTGCAGCGGAGCGTGACCGTCACATCGACCGCGACGCACCTGACGTACGACGTCCTCTGACGACGGCGTCGCAGACAGGCCGTCCCCGAGCCGAACCCCAGCTCCTGGGGCGGAGGTTCACGCCTGCTTCGTCTCAAGCACGTCCACCTTCGCCAAGGAACGGTGCCGGTGATGCGCCTCGGCGATCCCCGCAAGCGCGGGACGATCCAGCGCGCGATAGGCCAGCACGAGCAGTTCGTGGGCGAGCGCCTCACGGTCCGGGTCGCCGCCCGACGCCCAGTGCAGGTCGCGGCCGAGGAGGAGCGCCTCCGTCGGATCGCCCGCCGAGCAACGGCTGCGGGCCTCCTCCAGGTTCGCCCGCAGCGCCTCGGCGTCGTCGAAGAGGGCGTACATGTACGTCGCGAACTTGTACTCGTCGGCGCCGTTGTGGGCAGGGCGGTCAAGGACGGATTCCCCCGCGGCGAGTGCGCCCGCGCTGTCCAGCGTCGTGACCCGGTCGGGGTCCTCGGCCTTGATCGTCCAGTCGTACGTCTTGGAGTAGGCGAGGCCGACCTCGGGGCGGTCGCCGGTCTCGAAGCCGGTCAGGGCATCGCGCAGCAGGGCCAGGCGGGAGCGCCGTGCGGTCACCTCCTCGTCCTGTACGTCGTCGTCGAGGTCGCGCCAGACGAGTTCGAGGATCGCGCGCACCGCCTCCAGCGGGGTGGCCGCGTGCGTGTTGATGCCGCCGCCGTCGTTGTTGTAGTACGACGCGACGCCGCTGCAGGTGCGGCCGTCGTCGAACCAGAGGCCGTGGTGGAGGCCGTCGGAGCCGCCGTGCAGGAAGGTCAGGAACTCGGGCGGGTCGCGGTAGTAGCGGCCGTGCACGCGTACGTCGATGCCGTCGCGCGGCAGCAGACCGGGGTCGGCGAACAGGTCCATGATGCCGACAGGGCTCACGTCCAGCTCCCCGAGCGCCTGCTGCTCCACGGGGCCGAGCGAGCCGAGGAACGCCCAGAACCGGAAGACCGACTCGGGCAGTTCGAACCCCCACTCGCGCAGGAAGCGCTCTTCGACGGCGGCCCGGACCGCCGCACTCTCCGTCTGCTCCGTCATCCCAAGCCCCCAGGTTCCGAGGCGCGTGCACGCCCACTGCCACACAAGACACAAGAGCCCCGAGGCTATCGAACCGTCGACACGGCCGACACGGAGCTCCACCTCGACCCGACAGCGAAGGCGGTGCTTGGCATGGCGGCAGGCTGGGAGTGGGACGAGACCCTGTTCTCGGGCACGGCCGCCTACTACCGGCGCGGTCGGCTTCCCTACGCCCCCGGGCTCGCGGACGAACTCGCCGAGGTTCTGCACCTGGAGGGACGCGGACGCCTCATCGACGTGGGCTGCGGGCCCGGAACCATCGCCCTGACGCTGGCGCACCTGTTCGCCGAGGTCGTCGGCGTCGACCCGGACCGCGGGATGATCGCCGAGGCAGGGCGCGCGGCCACCGAGCGTGGAGTGGCCGGGAAGACGCGGTGGGTCCGGGCCCGCGCCGAGGAACTGCCTGCAGGGCTCGGTACGTTCACCGTCGCGACCTTCGCGCAGTCCTTCCACTGGATGGACCGCGACCGGGTGGCGACCACCATCAGGGACATGCTCCGGCCCGGCGGAGTCCTCGTACACATCTCGGACGAGAAGTCGCAGCCCCGGACCACCGAGGGCCTGCCGTATCCGGCGGTGCCCTACGCGGCGATGGACGAGCTGGTCAGACGCCACTTGGGACCGGTCCGCAGGGCAGGCCGGGGCGTGCTGCCCCAGGGAACACCCGGCGGTGAGGCGCTGGTGTTCGCCCGCGCGGGATTCGCCGGCCCCCGGCGGCACGTCGTGCCCGGAGGCCAGGAGTTGGTGCGCACGGTCGACGACGCGGTCGCCGGGGTGTTCTCGATGTCGTTCTCGGCACCGCACCTCTTCGGCGAGGACCGCGACGCCTTCGAGGCGGACCTGCGCCACCTGCTCCTTGGCAGCTCCCCGTCCGGCCGCTTCTCCGAGCGCCGGCCGGGCACCGAGGTCTTCGTGTGGGCGAAAGGCTCCGCCGAGCCGAAGCCGCGATGCGGCGCGGCATGACCCGGCGTCAGCCGTCGTGCTGCCAACTCGTAGGGTCAGCGGGGTGAATCACGACGACGCCAACGCCGCGCCAGCAACTCCCGATCCCGCCTTGCCGATGCTGACCGTCGCGCAGGCCGAACGCCTGCGGGCACTGGCCGCACCGTACTGCGAGGACGGTCGCGGCTACTCCCTGCACAACCTGGCGCAGCAGTGCCGCCATGCACCGCAGGACCGCTGGCCGGCCCTGGTGGACGAGCACTTCGCCGCCTTGCGGGAGGGGAGCCGGGGTGGCGAGAGCGCCGCGGAGTTGCTGCGCGGTGTGCACGCGCGGCTGCTGCCCGCGGATTCGATCGGCCCTGAGCTCGCCGGTGCCCTGCGTTACGCACGCGTGGTGGCCGAAGGGCTTGTCTTCGCGTACGCCCTCGACATGCCGACCAGCGTGCGGATCCTGACGGACGCCGACGTGGAGCGTGCCGGTCTGGAGGAACTGGGCCAGGCGGCGTACGCGAACCTGATGCGCGTGCCCGTCGAGCACGACGAAGTGTCCGTCGAGGGAGGGGCGTTGCTGCACTCCCTGTACGGCGAATCCCCGTTCATCGCGAGCAAGGCGCTGTTCCTGTCCGAAGCGGCCCGGCAGATCACCGGCGAGGCACTGCCCGACGCCGGGGCCCTCGTCGTCATGCCGAACCGCAATCTCCTCGCGTACCACCCGATCACCGACGGTTCCGTCGTCGATGCCGTCAACGGCCTTGCCGCGTACGCCCTCGGGGCCCACGAGGACGGGCCGGGCGCCCTGTCCCCACGGGTCTACTGGTGGCACAAGGGCACCCTGACATCGCTCACGGTCATCGACCCCGACACCCGCACCTTCTCGCTGCGGCCGCCGCCGGAACTGCTCGGCCTGATGAAGGGCCTGGTCCGCCTCGACGGCGCCGGACGGCTCGCCACGAGCTCCACCGCCAAGGCTCCCGACACGGCCGAACTCACCCACACCACAGCCGAGTCGATAACCCGGCTCGCCCAGGAGCCGGCCGGACTGCGCGACGCCTTCGCCTCGGCGCTCACCCTCGCCCACAGCCATTGCGCCGCCGACCCCCGAGTGGCGCACATCGACACGTGGGACGCCTGGGCCACCGCCGTGCAGCTCGGCTCCGCGCTGTTCACCGGTGCGCAGGCGCAGAAATGCCGCCTTGGCGAGGACATCGAGCCGCAGCTGCCGGCCCTCCCCGCCGAGCCGCCCGCGGACGCCCGCGCCTGGCTCGACGCCTTCTACCTCGCCCTCGCGTGCCGCCGGCAGGACCGCGCCGACCGGCTGTGCCAGGTGCCGCTGGAGGCGCTGCGACAGGACGACTCGGTCGACGCCTACGTCCTGCACTGGATCGACACACTGCAGACCTACTGGTCCCAGCGCCCCATGGACGACGTCGTACAGAAACTCCTGGCGACCATGGAAACGTCCATGCCCGAGTCCGTGACCCACGCGCCGATGGACTTCGTGAACCAGATCGACTACCAGCCCGTCGCTCTCTTCCACCGCCTCATCGCACGCGACCACGACGCCTTCACCAAGACCCTCGCCGAAGCGGTCGCCCACCACGGCGCGTACTGGGGCGACTCGGCGGCGCCCCGCGCCCAAGTCGCGCTCGGCCCGCTCGCGATGGCGAGCCTGGCCCACGACTACGGATTCCCCGTCGCTCTGCAGCAGCCACACCTGCCCACGTACCTCCTCAACCGCGAGCGCATCGAGGAGTTCCCCGGCTGAAAGCCAGGAGCCGGCACGGCGGTCCGCGCCGGCTCCTGGCCGCACCTACACCGGCTCTTCGTAGAGGCGCAGACCGACCGGCACGCGACCGCGCCCCGTAAGGGGCGCGGGGAACTGCGCGACCAGCCCCCACCAGCCCGCGGGTTCATCACCGCACTTCCCGCGGAGCATTCAGGCGCCCCCGCCCGGGGCGATCAGCCCCGTCTCGTAGGCGAAGACGACGGCCTGGACGCGGTCGCGCAGGTCCAGCTTCGACAGGATGCGGCCGACGTGGCTCTTGACCGTGGTCGGGCTGAGGAACAGCCGGGAGGCGAGTTCGGCATTGCTGAGGCCCGTCGCGAGCAGGCGGAGGACCTCTAGCTCGCGCGGGGTCAGGCCGGACAGATCGCGGTGCGGGGCGACGGTCTGCGGTGCCTCGTGATGGGCGAAGCGCTCGATCAGACGACGAGTGATCGTGGGCGCGAGGAGAGCGTCGCCGGTCTGCACCAGGCGCAGGGCGGCGACCAGATGTTCCGGTGACACGTCCTTGAGCAGGAAGCCGCTGGCGCCGGCCGTGAGCGCGGCGTAGACGTAGTGGTCGAGGTCGTACGTGGTGAGGATGACGACCCGCGTTCCGGCCGGTCCTGCATCGCCGATGATGCGCCTGGTCGCCTCGATGCCGTCCATCTCCGGCATCCGGATGTCCATGAGGACGACGTCGGGCCGCGTACGCCGGACCGCCGCGACAGCCTCGGCCCCGTCGGCCGCCTCGGCCGTCACGTCGATGCCGTCCGCGGCCAGGATCATCTTGAAACCGGTGCGTACGAGGGCCTGGTCGTCGGCGATGACGGCACGCAGCGGCGGCTGGTCCGCATTCATGCCGTGCCCCGCATTCATACGGTGCTCCGCGGGATGCGCGCCGTGACCCGGTAGCCGCCGGCAGCCGTCGGCCCGGCCGTCAACTCGCCCTCGTACACGGCCAACCGCTCGCGCAGCCCCATGTGGCCACGGCCGTTGCCCTCCACCGGCGGGGAATCCTTGGCGCCGCCGGTGTCCGTGACGCCGATCTCCAGACAGTCGTCGGTGTAACCGATGGCGACGGACGCCTGCGCGCCTCGCGCGTGTTTGATCGTGTTGGTCAGCGCCTCTTGTATGACGCGATACGCCGCGAGGTCCACACCCGGCGGCAGCGGATCCGGCGGCAGCGACACCCCGACGCTCACGGGCGTCCCGGCGGCGCGTACCCGTGCGACCAGCGCGTCGAGCTGCGCGAGCCCGGGCTGCGGCTCCAGACCGTCGGGCCGCTCGTGGTCCGGGGCGGCCAACAGGCCCATCACATGGCGCAGTTCGGCCATGGCGGCCCGACCGCCCGCCTCGACGGCAAGCAGCGCCTCCTTCGACTGCTCGGGCACCACGTCCATCACTTTGCGGGCCGCGCCGGCCTGGATCACCATCACGCTCACATTGTGGGTCACCACGTCGTGCAGTTCGGCGGCGATGCGGGCCCGCTCCTCCTCGACGGCTCGGCGCGTGGCCTCCTCCTGGGCCGCCTGCAGTTCCGTGACCCGGTCCCGGCTTGACGCAAGGCGCAGTTGCAGGAAGCGGACGAGACTGGCCAGCATCCCGGCCACCAGCAGGATGAATCCCGGGCTGGACCATCCCGGGAGCACGGGGTCCGCGTTGCGGAACGCGATACCGGACAGCGCGGCGGCGATCACCAGGACGGCAATCGCCGCTGTCCGGTAACGGCTGTGCACGACGGCACTGTAGGCGCCGATGACACAGGCCAGGACGGTGATCCAGGAGGCGGAGCCGCCGATGACCAGTGCCGCGCCGAGGACCACCACGAAAAGGGTCAGCGGATACCGGCGCCGCCCGGCCAGCGGCAGCGTCGAAAGGATCACCATGGCCCAGGGCACGGCGGAGGGCTCCTCCTCCACGGGCACCTCACCAGGGCCGGGCGGCGGGGGAGGAGCCGGGATCCCGGTTCCGGTGTCGGCCGTCGGGGGGGTTGATGCTGACCGGCCCGTCGCCGGGATAACGCACCGCCACGAACAGGGCGATGACGGTCAGTACCACCGCCAGCAACAGATCGGCGCGCACCGCTCGACGCGGCAGCGGGGCGGCCTTCGCCTCCGGGCGCAGCGCGTCGACGAGCTGCTGATGCCGGCTGCGCCGGTCTTCCGTCTCCATCCGCACATTGTGCTGCGCTCACCGCCCGGTCCGCGTCCGCCTGTTCGATCAGAGCGTTGCTCCGGAGGTACTCATCCGCAGGTAGGACTCCGCGGCCGGATCCTCCGCGGGGAGGGCCTGATGTCGGTTCCGCGGCCGACGCGTCCCCTGCGCGACGGCTTCTAGGTTCGCGGGGCCGACAACGGCATGTGCCTCCCGCGACCGACCTCAAGGACGGACAACTCATATGCGTCAAGTGATCGAACTGGCGGGTGTGGCGAAGCGCTACGACAGCGCCGGCGCGCCCGCGCTCGGACCGCTCACGCTCGGCGTCGCCGAGGGGGAGGCCCTCGCCGTGACGGGCCCTTCCGGCAGCGGCAAGTCCACGCTCCTGAACCTCGTCGCCGGCCTGGACAAGCCGACCGACGGCGCCGTGACCGTGGCCGGGCGGCGGATCGACCAGCTGAGCGAGCACGCCCTCGCCAGGTTCCGTCGCGAGCACATCGGCATGGCCTTCCAGTTCTTCAATCTCCTCGACGACCTCACCGTCGCCGACAACATCCGGCTCCCGGCCCAGCTGACCGGGACCGGTCGGCGCAAGGCCGCGGCTCGCGCCGGTGAGCTCATGGAGATGCTGGGCATCCAGAAGCATGCCCGCGCCTACCCGGGGCGGCTGTCCGGAGGCGAACGCCAACGGGTCGCCGTCGCCCGGGCGTTGGTCAACTGGCCCGCGCTGCTGCTCGCCGACGAGCCCACCGGTGCGCTGGACTCCGCCTCGGGCCACGACGTCCGCGATCTGCTGACGGATCTGCACCGCGCCGGCCAGACCATCGTGCTGGTGACGCACGACCTGGCGCTGGCGCAGGCATGCGCGAGCCGCACGATCCACCTGGTCGACGGTCGTGTCGCCCTCGATTCGTCCACGCGGGCCGTCCGATGAGGCTGTTCGGTACCGGCGCGACGGGCCAGGTCGTACGCTCCGGCGTCGGCCGGCGGCGGGTGCAGACCGTGGTGATCGCCGTGGCCACGATGATGGCGGTGGCCTCGGCCGTGGTCGCCGGGTCGCTGATGGTCGCCGCGGCCGCGCCCTTCGACCACGCCTTCGGCAAGCAGCAAGGTGCGCACATCACCGCACAGTTCGATCCGGCCAAGGCGAGTGCGGCGCAGCTGGCAGAGAGCGGGAAGCCGGCCGGGGTCACCGCGAGCGCGGGGCCGTACCCGTCCACGGCGTTCCGCCCGGTGGATCGGGCGGGCTTCCCACTGCCGACGCTGACCCTGGTCGGGCGGTCCGGTCCGGGCGGCGACGTGGACCGCGTGGATCTGAAGTCCGGCCGGTGGGCGCAGAAGCCGGGCGAGATCGTGCTCGCCGCGTCGTTCGAGGGGCCCGCCATCGGGATCGGCGCCAGGCTCAAGGCTTCGGACAGTGCGAAGGCCCCGACCCTTTCGGTCGTCGGCTTCGCCGTGTCCGCCAGCAAGACCGCCGACTCCTGGGCGACCCCCGCGCAGGTCGACGCACTGGCGTCGGAGCAGAACCCAGTAACGAGCCAGATGCTCTACCGCTTCGACTCCGCGAGCACGAAGGAGCAGATCCTCGCCGACCGGAAGAAGGTGGCGGCCTCCGTGGAGTCCGGAGCGCTCCTTGGCACCCAGTCCTGGCTGGACACCAAACGCGCCGCCGATCAGGGTGCCGCGGCGACCGTCCCGTTCGTGATGGCCTTCGGCGTGCTCGGCATCGTGATGTCGGTGATCATCGTCAGCAGCGTGATCAGTGGTGCGGTCGGCACCAGCCTGCGCAGAATCGGCATTCTCAAGGCCATCGGCTTCACTCCCCGCGAGGTCGTACGCGCCTACGTGGCCCAGGCGCTGATCCCGTCCTGCGCCGGCATCGCCCTGGGGGTCGTCCTGGGAAACCTCCTCGCAGTGCCGCTGCTGTCCGACACCGAGGAGGTGTACGGCACCGTCTCCCTTTCGGTGGCCTGGTGGGTGGACGTCACCGTGCCGGCCGCCGCGCTGGTCATCGTGGGGCTCGCGGCGCTGATCCCCGCACTGCGGGCCGGAAGGCTGCGTACGGTCGAGGCCATCGCGGTCGGCCGGTCGCCGCGCACAGGGCGCGGCCAGTGGGCGCACCGGGCGATGGGGCGGCTGCCGCTGCCACGACCGGTGACCTACGGTCTGGCCACCCCCTTCACGCATCCGGTCCGTACCCTCGCGATGCTGCTCGCGGTGGCGTTCGGTACGGTCGCGGCGACCTTCGCGGTGGGGCTGACCTCGTCCCTGACCGCGATCGGCACCTCGCAGGACCCCGAGAGCCGTGCCGCGGTCACGGTCACGACGACCAAGCCGCCGAAGGTCGCCGACCCGGCGAAGGTGCGGTCCGCCATCAAGTCGCAGGCGGGCACGGGGTCGTACTACGGCACATCCCGGACCGAGGCCGCCGTGGCCGGGATCTCCGGCTCGGTTCAGGTCAGCCTCTACGAGGGCGATGCGCGCTCCGGCAGCTACGAGATGATCTCCGGGCACTGGCTCACCGGTACGGGGCAGGTCGTGGTGCCCACCCGCTTCCTGGAGAGGACCAGCACCAAGATCGGTGACACGGTCCGGGTGACGAACGAGAAAGAAGTCGCGAACCTGCGGATCGTGGGCGAGTCCTTCGACACCTCGGGCAGCGAGCTGCAGATCCACGCGGACATGGCCGACTTCGCGTCAGCCGAGCCCGGTTCGTTCCTCGTCGAGGTGAAGTCCGGCGTAGCCGCCGACGAGTACGCCCGGAAGCTCGCCGCGGTCGTACGGCCACTGGGCGGCGACGCCACGACCAACGCCTCCTCGGGGCAGGACGGCGTCATCCTCATCATGTCCGCGATGGCAGTACTGCTCACTCTCATGCTGGCCTCCGTGGCCGGCCTCGGCGTACTCAACTCCGTGCTCCTCGACACCCGGGAACGCGTCCACGACCTGGGCGTCTGCAAGGCGATCGGCATGTCGCCGCGGCAGACCATGAGCCTCGTGCTCGCCTCGGTTGCCGTGATCGGCATGATCGGAGGGCTGATCGGCGTGCCGGCGGGGTACGCGCTGCACGGCCTCGTCATGCCGGTGATGGGGCGTGCCGTGGGCACCGGCCTGCCGTCGGCGGTCCTCGATGTGTACGAGCCTCTTCAGCTGCTCCTGCTGGGCCTTGGCGGGATCGTGCTCGCGATGCTGGGCGCGCTGCTCCCGGCCGGCTGGGCGGCCAAGGCCCGTACGGCCACGGCGCTCCGCACCGAGTAGCGTCCCGCTCGCCGCGCCGGGCCCGTGGAGGTGCCGAAAGACCCGCCTCTACGATGGACCGATGTCGTCGATCAAGCAGTTCCAAATCACTTTCGACTGCGTGGAACCTGAGCGCGTCGCCCGTTTCTGGTGCGAGGTGCTGGGGTACGTCGTACCGCCGCCCCCAGAGGGGTTTGCCACTTGGGACGATTTCGACCGTGCGCTGCCGGCCGAGCGTCAGGGTTCGGCGTTCGCCTGCATCGATCCGTCAGGTGTCGGCCCGCGACTGTTCTTCCAGCGCGTTCCCGAAGGCAAGGTCGTCAAGAACCGGGTGCACATTGACGTGCGGGTCGGCACCGGGCTCGTGGGTGAAGAGCGCGTGGCCGCGCTTGAGGCCGAGTGCGCACGGCTGATCGCACTCGGCGCCTCACGCGTGCAACTACTGCTTGCCGATGGCTTCGACGAGTCGTGCCTCGCGATGCAGGACATCGAGGGCAACGAGTTCTGTCTCGACTAGAGCCGTCAACGGAAGGGAACCTTCGGCATGGCCGTCATCCACCACACCGCCCTCAAGCCGACCAAGCTGGAACTGCTCACCTCCTGGCTGCCCTCGCGTCCGTGGTACCGCGGTGGCGCGGCCGAACCGCAGTTGGCCAAGGCCGGCGGCTTCCGTCTTGACGACCCGCAAGGCGAGGTGGGGATCGAGTTCATCGTGGTCACCGACGCCTCCGGCCCTCACCCGACCGCCTATCTGGTGCCGCTCGCCTATCGCGGTGCCCCGCTCGACGGGGCGGAGCAGGCCCTCGTCGGGACCATGGAGCACGGGGTGCTGGGGCGGCGTTGGGCCTATGACGGCTGCCACGACCCCGTGTTGGTCGCCCAGTTGGCGGCCCTGATCGAGGGGCGGGCGCAGGCCCAGGACCAGAACATCACCGGCGTCCCCGACCGGGAGGTCATCGCCTCCTACACCGGTGAAGGCTCCATCTCCACAGACTTCACCGCCACCGACGATCAAGAAGGCACCCGGCTGACCACGCCGCATGGCATGACCCTCCGCTTGCACCGGGTCCTGCAGCCCACCACCACCCCTCCGCAGGGAGCGATCGGCCACTTCACCGCCTCCTGGCAGATCCCCGGTGACACCCGTGCCCGGGGGGTGTTCGCCGTTCTGCACGGCTGCAAGTGAAAGGTCGGCACCAGTGAGCAGTGTCAGTGGCGAAGGCGTTCCCGTCCCCGGCACCGAAACGCCGGGAACGGGAACGCTGCGTCGCAGGGGGCGGCGACTGCGCCGTGGCGTCAGGCCCCTGATCCCGGATCGGCGGCCCGCCGCTCCCGAGGGCTGATCCACAGGGCCTCGCCCAGCGCGCACAGTTCGCCGTCCGCCGTCGCGAGCGCCACCCCCACGGTGACCTTGCGGCCCTCGGCGGCGATGGGCCAGGCGTAGGACACATGGCGCTCGCCCGCCCGCACCGGCCGCAGCTGCCTCCCGGTGAGCGCGGCCGTCACCGCGCCCGGCTTCGTCAGGCCGAACCTGATGCCTGCCCAGCCGCCGGGGCAGTCGAGGGTCGACCAGACCATCTCGGGTGGCAACGTCCCGTCGTCAAGCGCGAGTTCGGCGTCGGGGACCCAGGCCGCGGCGAGCAGCTCGCGCCCGGGGACGCGGGACGGAAAGACCCGTACGCCGAGCCCCACCGGCACCGGGCTGCAGCCGAAACAGTCGGGAATCGGCGGCGGCGACTTGCGGATGTGCCCGAGGTAGTCCTCCGTGGCCGCTTGCGCCTGCTCCCAGGTCGGCATCTCCGGCGGATCGAGCAGCAGCTCGGCGGGCGCGCACGCCACCAAGGCGCCGTTCTCGGCGTCGCCGAGCAGGCAGCCGCCGTCCGGGGTCTGCGTGACCTCCAGCGGAGTGTCGGGACGCACCGCGCCACGGAAGTCGACGCGTACCGTCTTGGCCTCCGCGCGGGCGGCGAGCAGCCCCGCGACATAGCCGCCGAAGGCCACCCCCGGGTAGCCCGTCGCGTGGGTGGGGACGCTCAGAATCCGGCTCGCTGTCATGGTCGACCACCCCATCACACCACCGCGCGGCAGGCGAGGCGCGCAGAGGAACAGTGATGAAGATCGCGGATCGCGCGCCGTCTCTCGCCGAACCGCCTTGATGTCAGGGTCACTTGAGGTTCCAGGATGCGGTCGCCGTCATGCTCACGCCGCCCCTCGGCCGACCGGTGCCGTACTCGTACGCACGATCAACTTCGGTTCGACGGACGCCGGTTCATGCTCGGCCTCGGGATTCTCGATCAGCCGCAGCAGATGGCCGAAGGCCAACGCGCCCATCTCGGCGAAGGGTTGGGCGACGGTGGTCAGGGACGGCGAGCAGTACTCGGCGAGGTCGATGTTGTCGACGCCGACCACGGAGATGTCCTGCGGGACGCGCCGGTCCAGTTCATGCAGGGCGCGGATCACGCCGAAGGCCATCTCGTCGCTGGCGGCGAACACCGCCGTCACGTCGGGGATGCGGCCCAGGATGAGACCGTTGCGGTAGCCGGACGAGGGGGACCAGTCGCCCTCCAGGACGGGCGGGGCCGTGCGTCCCTCCGCCTCCAGGGTCTCCCGCCAGCCCTGCAGACGGCTCGCCGCGTCGAGCCACTCGCCGGGGCCCGCGACATGCCAGACCGTCTCGTGCCCGAGGTCGAGCAGATGGCGCGTGGCCAGCCGCGCGGCCTGCACCTGGTCCACCGCGACGACCTCGGAGGCCGCCGTGCGCGACCCGTCGACGGTCACCGTGGGCAGGGAGTCCGTCAACTGCTCGATGCGGGGGCTCACATGGATGAGCGGGATGGCGAGGATGATCCCCTCGACACGCTGGTCCGCGAGCCGGGAGAGCGCCGCCTCGACGGCGGAGGTGTCCAGCGAGGCGGTGGAGGCGGTGGAGACCGAGTAGCCGGCCTCGTACGCGGCGCTCTCGATGCCGAAGGTCAGCGTGAGGCGGGAGTAGAACGTGGTCTGCAGCGTGACCACGCCGATCGTCCGGCTGCGCCCGGAGGACAGGATCCGGGCGGCGCTGTTCTTGCGGTAGCCGAGCCGTTCCACGGCGGCGAGCACCTTGGCCCGCGTCTCCTCCCGGACGTTGGGATGGTCGGAGAGGGCGCGCGAGACCGTCTGCGCGGAGACTCCCGCGACCCGGGCCACGTCGGCCATGCCGGGCGGCCGTCCGCCGCCCTCGCCACCGCTCACCGCATCCATGCGTCCCCTGTCTCCACGCGTCCTCACTTCGTTCCGTACGTCGATGCATGCGTCGTTCCGTACGTCGCTCCGTACGTCGCTCCGTGCGCCGGATGATACCGGCCTCATCGCCGCCGTACCGGCCTGACAGCGCAAGAGGAAAGACCTATTGGCATCGATAACATTCTCTGCCATAGTTCCGGCCATCGGCGCGCTGAATGAGGCCCCATGTGACCCACGGTGCATCGATCCCACAGCAGGCCCCGCCCTCGGTGTCCGGGTCTGATCCCTGCCCACGAACACAAGGAGGGGCCGTGCAGAGGACCCGTATGCGCACGGCGGGCATCGCCGCAGCCGCCACTCTCACGCTGGTGCTCGGCGGATGCTCGTCGTCCGGTTCGGATTCCGCCGGCGGAGGCGGTGACGGGACCGGGACGCTGAAGTTCTGGGGCTGGTCACCCGGGTACGCCGACGCCGTCAAGGCGTTCAACAAGGCGCACCCCGACATCAAGGTCGAGTACCAGGAAGTGCAGCCCGGCGCCAAGGGCGGCTACCAGAAGATGCTCAACGCGGTGCAGGCCGGCAACGCGCCCTGCCTGGCCCAGGTCGGCTACGAGACCCTGCCGAGCTTCGCCGCGCAGGGCGCCCTCAGCGACGTATCGAAGTACGCGAACGGCGACAAGGGCGACTTCCAGCAGGCGGCCTGGCGCTCGGTCTCCCTGGGGGACGCCGTGTACGGGGCGCCCGTCGACACCGGCCCGATGGCCCTCTTCTACAACAAGAAGGTCTACGACGAGCTGGACCTGAAGCCCCCGAAGACCTGGGCCGAGTACAAGACCCAGGCCAAGAAGATCCACGCCTCCGACCCCGAGCGCTACATCTCCTCGCCCTATCTGAACTACGACTACGCGGGCCTGTCCTGGCAGGCGGGCGCCAGCTGGTTCGGCATCGACGGCGACGCCTGGAAGGTGGGCCTCGCCTCGAAGGCCAATGAGAAGGTCGCCGGCTACTGGCAGGGCCTGGCCGACGACGGCCTGATCAGCAAGGCGCCCATGTACGACCAGTCCTGGTACACCGGAATTGGCAACGGTAACATCGCCTCCGTCGTCGGCGCCGTCTGGCAGGCCGGCGTCATCAAGGGCGGCGCCAAGGACGGCTCCGGCGACTGGGCCGTCGCGCCGATGCCGCAGTGGCAGGCGGGCGACACCGCGGTCGGCAACGCGGGCGGCTCGGCGACCGCGGTCCTCAAGGGCTGCGAGTCCACCAAGGCCGCGTGGACCTTCGCCCACTGGCTGAGCACCGACCGCAAGGCGTACGGCGGCCTCGTCGACAAGGCATCCCTCTACCCGGCCGCGCCCGCCCTCCTCGACCTGCCCCAGCTCAAGGCCAAGGACCCCTACTTCGGCGGCCAGAAGATCTACGACGTCTTCGCGGAGGCGGCACCCAAGGTCAACTCCGACTGGACCTGGGGCCCGGTCATGACCAAGACCTCCGCGGACCTGGACGACGCGCTGGGCAAGGCCTGGGCCGGCAAGGGCACCTTCAAGGACGCCCTGCGCACCACCCAGGACAAGACGGTCGGCGAACTGAAGAACCAGGGCCTGAAGGTGACCGAGTAGGGCGGACACCCCGTCGCTCCCGATGCACTTGTTGCTCCCGATCCACCCGGGGCGGCCGGCCGCTGGGACCGGCCGCCCCCGCCAGGCGTCGAACCGGAAGAGAGCTCGTGACCACAACACTCAGCGCGGCCGAACCCGCCGCACCGCAGCGGCAGGAAGCCCGGCCGCCCAGGCGCCGCCGCCGGGAGACGGCACTCAGCAGACGCACCCTGCTGCTGTTCGGCGGTCCGTTCGTGGCCCTGTTCGCGGCGATGTACATCGCGCCCATCGGCTACGCGACCGTGAGCAGCCTGTACGTCGTCAAGCGCTCGGGCCTCGGACTCACCGCGCCGAGCAAGGAGTTCGACCCGCTGCACAACTTCGCGCAGGCCTTCGGCGACCACGACTTCCTCGCCGCCCTTGGCCGGGTGGGCCTGTTCGCCGTCGTCCAGGTCCCCCTGATGCTGGGCCTCGCCCTCGGCCTCGCGCTGCTCATCGACGCCAAGTCGGCGCGCGGCAAGGGCTTCTTCCGTCTCGCGTCGTTCCTGCCCTATGCGATCCCGGGTGTCAGCGCGGCCCTGGTGTGGTCGTTCATGTACTCCTCCGGGTCCAGCCCGATCAACGACCTCCTCGAGCCGCTCGGCATCCAGATCCCGTTCTTCTCCAGCGGCTCGGTCCTGTGGTCGGTGGCGAACATCGTCACGTGGAGCTGGACCGGCTACAACATGATCATTATCTACAGTGCGCTGCAGCTGATCCCCGGTGAGGTCCTGGAGGCCGCGAAGATGGACGGCGCGTCCGCCCTGCGGATCGCCTGGAACATCAAGATCCCGGCCGTACGCGGCTCACTGGTGCTCACCGCGGTCTTCTCGATCATCGGCTCCGCACAGCTCTACAACGAACCGACGGTGCTCCAGCCCATCTCCGGCGGCTCCGTCTCCTCGACGTTCACCCCGATCATGTCCGCGCAGTCGGCGGTGGCGGCGGGCAACTACCACTACGCCGCCGCCCAGTCGGTGATCCTCGCCGTCGCCGTCGGCATGCTGTCCTTCGTCTTCTTCAAGCTGACCAACCGGGGTGACAAGGCATGAGCACCACCGTGACGCGACCCGCCGCCCCGTCCAAGGCGCGCCGCACCGCCAAGGCCGCGGCGCGCCGGGAGACCACGGCGGCAAGCCGCGGTGTCGTCCTGACCCTGCTGCTGATCTCCACCGCGTACTTCCTCTTCCCGCTGTGGTGGCTCCTGGTCTCGGTGACCAAGCCGTTCGGCCGCCAATTCAGCGGCAGCGGACTGTGGTTCGACGGCTTCGGCCTCTTCGACAACCTCAGCCGGCTGACCGCGCAGAGCGACGGCATCTTCTGGCGCTGGATGCTCAACAGCGTCCTGTACTGCGGGATCGGCGCGCTCGGCGCCACCCTGCTGTCGGCGATGGCCGGCTACCTGCTTGCCAAGTACGAATTCCGGGGCAAGGGCGCGCTGTTCGGGGCCGTCCTTGCGGCCGTACTGGTCCCGAAGATCCTCTTCACGCTGCCGCTGTACCTGATGTTCTCCGAGGTCGGCCTGATCAACAATCCGCTCGCCGTGCTGCTGCCCAGCATCGTCAGCCCGTTCGGCGTCTATCTGGCACGGGTCTTCGCCGCGCAGGCGGTGCCGGGCGAGGTGATCGAGGCCGGACGCCTCGACGGCGCCGGGGAGTTCCGCATCTTCCGGACGATCGCGTTGCCGATGATGCTGCCGGCGCTGGTGACGATCTTCCCGTTCCAGTTCGTGGAGATCTGGAACAACTACCTGCTTCCCGCGATGGTGTTGGGGGACGACCGCCTGCAGCCGGTCACCGTGGGTCTTGTGGGATGGAACGCGGCTCATGGGGTGGCGGTTCCGGCGTCGTTGGTCGTGGTGGGCTCGCTGGTGTCGGTGGTCCCGCTGATCGTGGCGTTCCTGGCGCTGCAGCGGTTCTGGCGTGCGGGGATGACGGCGGGCGCGGTCAAGTGACGTGACCGGCGGTCCGCTTCCGGGCGATAGCGTGCTCCGATGACATGGCGAGAACCAACGCATCGGACAGTGGACGGGCAGACGATCGACGGGGCCTGGTGCCACGTCTGGCGGCGCGGGCAGTGGGACGACAGGCACTTCCTCGACGACCTGATCGTCTTCGCGGACGGCGCCGTCAAGTGCGAGGAGTGGACCGATCTGCCCGGCCTGGAGAAACTCCTGGAATCGGGCGACATCGCGGTCACGGAGCCGGGAGCGGCAGAAGTGCCCGCCCCGCTGTCGAAGTGGGCCGCCCGATACGGCGAACCACTGACCCCGCAGGGGTTCCTCCTCGAAGTCGCCGACAAGGTCGAAGAGTTGAGCGGGCGACCGACGGCCGGACAGCGCTGCTGGGAGGCGATCCGGCGCTTCCAGCGGGACCCGGGCGAACCCAACCGCGACCTTCTGCGAGCGGCCTACCTCGCGGTGCCACCGCACCTGCGTGTCTTCGTCCTCGGTGACATGGACCGCCAGGACCGCCCGCTGCGGATTCTGCTCACCGAGGTGGGGGAGGCCGTCGACGGGGACGGCCCGGTGGCGACGCCGGACATGCACCAGCAGGCCCTGGACTACTTCAACCAACTGGACCAGGCGGTCGAACGGGCGCAGGAGCAGCGCGCGGAGCGGTACGCAGACGACCCGGCCGAGGCCGGCCAGGCCGCCCTCACTTCGCTGGAAACCGTCTATCCACGGGGCTGGCCGGAGGCGCTCGGCCCGTTCGTTCTCCGCAACGAGTACCCGGTGCCGGTGGAGTTCGCCGGGGAAACCTACCCCTCCGTGATCCACGGCTACTGGGCACTGTCGGCGGCCGACCCTCTCGACCACGACCGGATACGGGACGCGCCGAGCGTTCGGGACGCGCGCGAGATGGGCGGCCGGGTGGAGCGGAGAGCGGATTGGCCCGATGTGCGCCTTGCGGTCATGGAGGGCCTCCTGGAGGTGAAGTTCACTCAGCACCCCGAGCTCGCCGAGATCCTCCTGGCCACCGGGGACAGCGTGATCAGCTACACCGGCCTGTCGGACTCCTCCTTCTGGAGGGATGCAGGCGACGGCCGCGGCCGCAACTGGGTGGGCCGCCTGCTGGAGTTGACCCGCGCCCGGCTAGTCGCCCGACGGGTGTTCCCGTAGTGACGGCTGGCTGCGGGCGGAAAGTCAGTGCTCAGCTACCACCCCGGGCGCGTTCGGCGACCCCCTCGGTGAGGGTTTCGGTGAGGTCCTCGAAGTTCCATCTCCCTTTCGGGTAGGCATGGTTGCTGACCCAGTAGACGAGGACGCCGTCGCGGAGGGAGCGTGTCAGGACGGCCAGCAACCAGCCGTTGCCGCCGTCGTGCCAGGCCAGTGGCCCCTCAGGGGTGGCTGAGGATCCCTAGGAGCCGGGTGACTTCCGTGGCGACGGCGTCGCGCGCGGGGCCGAGGTACTTGCGGGGGTCGGCGAGATCCGGCGCCGCGGCGAGGCGTTCGCGCACCGTACTGGTGAACAGTCTGTTCAGGTGCGTGGATATGTTCACCTTCGTCATGCCGGCCGCGATGGCCTTGGCCAGGTCGGTGTCGCCGACGCCGGATGAGCCGTGCAGGACCAGGGGAACGGCGAGGGCGCTGTGCAGCCGCTGGATGAGCGCGAAGTCGAGGGCGGCGTCGCGGGTGTGCATGGCGTGCGAGCTGCCGACGGCGACGGCGAGCGCGTCGACGGCCGTGGCGTCGGTGAACGTACGGGCCTCGTCGGGGTCGGTGCGGACGCCCGGGGCATGAGCGCCGTCCTTGCCGCCGATCTCGCCGAGCTCCGCCTCGACCCAGACGTCGGCGCGGTGGCAGTACTCCGTGATGGAGCGGGTGGCGGCCACGTTCTCCTCGTACGGCAGTGTCGATGCGTCGAACATGACGGAGGTGAAGCCGAGTTCGACGGCTTCATAGACCAGGTCGGCCGATTCGGCGTGGTCGAGGTGGACGGCCACGGGGACGTGCGCGGCGCGGGCGATCGCGAGGGTCGCCAGGGCGAGCGGGGCCAGGGCGCCGTGGTAGCGGGCGGTGTTCTCGCTGATCTGGAGGATGACGGGCCGTTGCGCGCCTTCCGCCCCGGTGACGATGGCTTCGGCGTGCTCGATCTGGACGACGTTGAAGGCGCCGACGCCCGAGCGTTGTCGGCGGGCGGCGTGGGTGATGGTGCCGGTGGGGGAGAGTGGCATGGGGCTTCTCCAGGGAGTGGCGGCCGAACGGGTGCGGGGCGTAAGGGACTTGGCCGGCAGACAGACAGGGACCGACGCCGCCTCGATCAGGAATCGATCAGGAATCGATCAGGACTTGATCATGGCTTGACCAGCACTCGATCAGGACTGGCCGTCGGCGAGGATCACCGAGCGGGTCAGGTTGCGGGGGCGGTCCGGGTCGTATCCGCGGTCCTGCGCGATGAGGACCGCCAGACGCTGTACGAGGATCAGGTCGGCCAGCGGATCGAGGCCGCCCGCACCTTCGGAACCGGCGACGAAGGCACCGCCGACCTTCGCGACGTCGTCGGCCAGGCCCTGCGGAGCGGTTCCGAACAGCCACGCCACCCGGTTCGGCCCGGTGATGCTGATCGGCCCGTGGCGGTACTCCATCGCCGGATACGCCTCGGTCCAGGCGCCCGCCGCCTCACGCATCTTGAGCCCGGCCTCCAGCGCGAGCCCGTACGACCAGCCGGTGCCGAGGAAGGTGAACTGCTCGGCGCCGCGCATGTCCTCGCCGATCGGGGCGTCGACGGCGCGCTGCGCGTCCTCGATCGCGTCGGCCATCGGACGTACCCCGTCCGGCAGGGCGCTCTCCGCCTCCAGATGCGCGCGGAGCAGGGCGAGGACCGAGGTGGCGAAGCGCGTCTGGACCACCGACTCCTCGTCGGCGAAGTCCAGGACGGCGACGCTGTCGGCCAGGTCCATGACGGCGGTGGCGGGATCGGCGGTGATCGCCGAGGTCGGCACGGTGCCCTTGAGGCGGGCCAGCAGGTCCAGGACCTCCGTCGTGGTGCCGGACCGCGTGATGGCGAGGACCCGGTCGTAGGCACGCCCGGTCGGGAACTCGGACGCGGCGAAGGCATCCGTCTCGCCGTGCCCGCCGGTCTCCCGCAGCTGCGCGTACGCGAGGGCCATGAACCACGAGGTGCCACAGCCCACGACGGCTATGCGCTCGCCGCGCCGGGGCAGGGCCGCGGAGAGCGATCCGGCGGAAGCGGCGGCCTGGCGCCAGGCGTCCGGCTGGGAAGCGATCTCCACGGAGGTGCGGCAGGTGTGCGGGGCGGCCATGGCGGGTGCTCCTTGGTGAGGGGACGTCTCCTGCGCCGAGCACGCTGTCGTATCGACACGCATGATGTCAATAGTTGCTCGTTAAGGCGCCAAAGAATGCAGAATCGAGCATAGTGAGTGTGTGCACTGTTCATGGTGCGTGGTGAGGTTCCGTGTCGGCCCTCTGCCGGGGCCGGTCACTACGATCAGTGACTGAGCCGGTGGATCAGTCAGAGCGGGCAGGAGTCCGAGAACAATGTCCAAACGCGACCGCTGGAGCGCGCTGCTTGAACTGCTGGCCGCCGAGGGCCGGTTGGACGTCGAGGAGGCCGCGGGCGCCCTCGACGTCTCCAGCGCCACCATCCGCAGGGATCTCGACGAACTGGCCGAGCAGCAGATGCTGGTCCGCACGCGTGGCGGCGCGGTCGCCCACGGCGTCTCCTACGAACTGCCGCTGCGCTACAAGACGTCCCGGCGCGCGCCCGAGAAGCAGCGCATCGCCGCAGCGGCCGCCGACCTCATCGGCGACGGCGAGGTGGTGGGCCTCAACGGTGGTACGACCACGACCGAGGTCGCCCGGGTGCTCGCGCTGCGGGTCGGCGGCAGCCGGCGGGACGGCGCCGACGCGGGAGCCCCCGCCGCCACCGCACCCGCGCTGACCGTCGTCACCAACGCCCTGAACATCGCCGCTGAACTCGCCGTCCGCCCTCAGGTCAAGATCGTGTCCACCGGCGGCGTCGCCCGCCCGCAGTCCTACGAACTCGTCGGGCCGCTGACCGGCGGCGTACTGAAAGAGGTCGTGCTCGACGCCGCCGTTCTCGGCGTCGACGGCATCGACCCGCAGCTCGGCGCCATGGCGCACCACGAGGACGAGGCAGGCGTCAGCAGGCTCTTCACCGAGCGGGCCAACCGCGTGATCGTGGTGACCGACTCGTCCAAACTGGGCAAGCGCGCCTTCGCCAGGATCTGCGACCTCGACCGGGTGGACACCCTGGTCACCGACGTCAACATCTCCCCGGAGACCTCCGCTCGCCTCACGGAGGCCGGCGTGAAGGTGATCGCGGTGTGACGCCGGGCCCCGGCAGCGGCGGGGAGCCGTCCTGCTGCCGGCTCGCCGCAGGTCCGGGCCGGGGCGAGGATGTTCGCGAGACGTCGCGATCCACGGAAGGCAGCGTCCATGGAGCAGGTCCCTCGCGAGCGCGATGCGCGCACCCGGCTGGATCTCCACGCCGTCGGTGCACTGCTGTCGGCCCAGCGGCAGCGGATCGGCGTCTACGCCCACGCCCACAGGCCGCACCCCCACGACGCGGAGCGGCCGCTCGAACGGCGCCCCGATGCGATCCCTGTCGCCGTCGTGGAGCTTCTGGAGGCCATGCCGATGGCCGCGATGCTGGTGACGCCCGTGCTCGACGAGCGGGGCGAGGTCGAGGACATCCTGTACCTGGCCCAGAACAAGCACGCCCGCGCCTACTCGACCACCCACGTGCCGCTGGACGCCGTGCCGCGGTGGACCGGACCGGTCCGTCTGTTCGAGCGCTTTCCCTTCCTGAAGAACACGCGCCTTCCCCGGATGCTCGCCGCCGCCCACCGTGAACGCACACCACAGGGGCCCGAGGCGGTGGAGTGGTTCATCCCCAGGCCGTCCGATCCGCCGGCCCGGCTGAGCAACGAGGTGCACGTCGCCCCGTGCGGCGAGCATCTCCTCGTGAGCTGGGAGCCAGGACACTTACTCCGCATGGCGCTGGGCGCCCAGAAGCTGGTGAAGACCTGCTGGGCCGAATGGAACCTGGCCGACGACACGGTCGAACCCTCCGTGGGATTCGGCTACGTACTCGGCCTGGACGAGACCGCGCCCGCTCCCGACCTCCTCGGGATGGCCGCGCTCGTCGCCCCCGAGAGCCTGCCCGACCTGTACCGCACCCTGTACGAAGTGCTGCTGCGCAAGCACCGGTCCGAGTGCGAGTTGTGGATGCCGGGCCCGGGCCCGTACAAGCGCGTCATCCGCGTGGTCGCCGAGCCGGTGCGCCCCGAAGGAGGGGGACCGGTGTGGGCGGTGCGGGCCGTCCTCGTCGACGTCACCGACGACCGTCGCCGCCGCGGTCAGGCCCGGGCGGCCGGCGAGGAAGCGCGCCGCCAGAGGGGGCGCGCCGAAGCCCTGGCCGAGGTCTCCCACGTGCTCCGGGACGCGGTCCTGCCCCGCTTCGCCGGCGAACTCGCGTCCTACGGCCTCGATGCCGTCGCCGTGTACCGGCCGGACGCCACCGGATCAGGCGTCGGCGGCGACTGGTACAAGGCACGAGGGCTCCCGGGCGGACGCATCCTCGTCGCCCTCGGCGACGCCCGCGGGCACGGCCTCGACGCGGTCACCCTCATGGCGAAGCTCCGCTACGCCCTGGGCGGCCTCGCCTACACCAAGGCGCCGGTGGAGCAGCTCACCCGATGGCTGAACGAGGTCGCATGCGACGACGGCGCCGAGTCGACCGCGACCGCCGTCATCGCCCGCTACCACCCCGAGCGTTCGCTGCTGCGCTGGACCTGCGCGGGACATCCGCGCCCGGTCCTCCTGCGGGAGGGCCGCGCCACACAGCTGCCCGCTCCGGAGGGCGGCCCCGGAGTCACCCTCGGCGTCATGCCGGGCATCAGCTACACGGCAGTCGAGACCTTTCTCGACGACACGGACATCGTCCTCCTCTACTCGGACGGGCTGACCGAGCGGCGGGACACCGACCCCGACGAGGACACGACCCGCCTGCTGAACGAGGCGGAGGACTGCCTGCACGGGGCGGGACCCCCGCGCGGCCACGACGGGCTGCAGAAGTACGCGGAGCGCCTCCTGGACCGGCTCGACGGACCCCACCGCGCCGACGACGCCACCTTGCTCGCACTCCGACGCGTCCCTGTACCGAAGGAGCCGACGGGCTCCCGGTGACGCATCGGAGGCGGGCGCACCGGCACACGCTCGTATCAGACCGTGGCGTCAGACCGTGGTGGTCAGGGCGGGCTCGTCCGGACCGGTGGCGAGGGGCTGGTGCCCGCTCTTGTCCTTGCGCGGGAGGAGGAACGGGGTCGCCAGGAGCAGTACGCCGGCGATGCCGATCGCGATGCGGGCGTCGGTGACGGCGGCCAGGACGCCCCACAGGGCGGTCAGTACGGCGATCGCGCCGGTGCCGGTCACGTTCCAGGCCACCAGGACCCGCCCGCCGACGCCACCGGCCGACGCGTGGACGCCGGGTTGGGCGGGCTCCTGACGCCGACGGCACGACCTGGGGGCCTCTGCCAGACGTGGTCCAGGACCACCACCGGGATTTAGGATCCGGACGTGGCAGACATTTCGGATGAATTGATCAGGCTGGAACGCTGGGCCGAGGAAGAGCGCGCGAAGCTCGCGGGCCTTGAGGGCGAGGAGTACGCAGTGCAGCAGCGCCGGTGGCGTGAGGCATCGACGATGGCGCAGACAGCCATCACGCACCACGCGAGGACGACCGGGCAGGACGGCTCCGAGGTCGGGCATGCGGTGCGGCAGGCCGTCCGGCACGCGGAGGAGGACCCTGCGGAGTAGCTGCCGAGCCGCCGGCGTCAAAAGGTGGGAGGGCGGTCGACCGGTGCGCCAGCCCGCCGCGCTTCTCGGCCCGCCGCCGCGCGCAGGTGCTGCTCGGCGAGGTCGAAGTCGCCTGCGCGGCGGGCCCCGAGGGCGAGACCGATCTCGGCGTGGATCTCGCCGGCCGCGTACCCGTGGTCGGCGGCGAGGGCCATGGCGTGGCGATGGAGCTCGGCGGCGCGCGGAAAGTCGCCGGTCAGAAGGGCAACGCGACCGAGCCCGGTGAGCCGGTCGGCGGCATCCGCCCAGAATTCCAGTTCCTGGGCGAGACGCAGACTCTGCTCATGCAGGTGCGCGGCATGGGCGTGGTCACCGGTGATCGTGGCCAGCGCCGCCGAGGGATACGAGGTCTGGAGTCGCCCCAGGCGTCGCCGCGCTCCTCGAAGAAGGCGTGGGCTTCCGCCGCGCTGCTCCGCACCGTGGCGAGGTCGCCCCGCGGTGGCGAAGGGCCACATGTCGTTCGTGACCTCCCTGATGGCGGATCACGCGCGCCAGATCGAGGAGGGCCGCTACGTGGACGACGACGGCACCGTGGAGGTGCACCGCGCGGCGGCCGACGGCCACGGCATGGGCGGCATCGCGAGTGTCGTGGAAGCGATCTCCAACTGGCCGGCAGCCGCCTGGCATGCTGATCCGAGGTGCCGGGCCCGACGCGCGGGCAAGGCCACGGAGCGGGGGGATCGCGTTGATCGTCTGGGTGAACGGCGCGTTCGGCAGCGGAAAGAGCACACTGGTGGAGGAGTTGAGCCCGCGCTGGCCCGAAGCCCTGGTCTATGACCCGGAGATGGTCGGCTTCGTACTGCGGGAGATCGTGGAGGTGCCGACCGGCGACTTCCAGGATCTCCGGTTGTGGCGGCGGCAGGTTGCCGACCTGGCGGTGGGACTGGTCGAGGAGTACCGGCGTCCGGTCCTGGTTCCCATGACCTTGGTCAACCCCGACTACGTAGGCGAGATCTTCAGCGCGTTGAAGGATGCGGGCATCGACGTGCACCACTTCTTCCTCAAGGTGTCCCGGGACGTCTTGGAGAGGCGGATCGACGGCCGGGCCTTCTTCCCCGACGATCCCGAGCGGGAGGAGCGGGTCCGGCGTTGGGCCAAGGAGAAGATCGAGGCGTGCATGGCCGCGGCCGACACCCTGCCCGGCGACACGGTCTTCCTGGACGGCGGGCTGCCCCCTCGGGAGCTGGCCGAGCAGGTACTGGCGCGGGTCCACCTCAGCCCAAGCGCATAGGCAGTTCGGCCAGGCCGCGCAGCAGAGTGCTGGTCCGCCAAGTGAGTTGGGCCGGATCGGTGGCGAAGGCGAGCGCGGGGCGGTCGGCCAGGAGCCGACGCACGGCGATCGTGGCCTCCGCGCGCGCCAGCGAGGCACCGAGGCAGTGGTGCAGGCCGTGACCGAACCCAAGGTGGCCCTGCGCGCGGCGGGTGAGGTCGAAGCGGTCGAGGTCGGGGAAGTGAAGGGGATCGCGGGAGGCCGCGGCTTCCCCACGCGAGAGGCCCTCATCGACGCCGTGTTCCACGACGTCCTGACGGACAGCATGGCCGCCGGCGAAGAGCCGAGGGCCGAGGCGGACGCCTGGCCGGCGCTGAACGGCTACCTCCAGGCGGTCTTCGTCACCCTGGCTGCCGACCGCGGCACCAACGACCTCATGACCACGCACCTTCGGGGCGTCGAGGCGCTGGAGGCCGTCCATGCCCACAATCGCCAGACGGTCGACGTCCTGCTGGGCCGCGGCCGCGAGCAGGGCACGGTGCGCGCCGACGTCACCACCGAAGACGTCCTGTTCTCGCTCGCCGCCCTCCGCCGCGCCATCCCCGCCCTGACCGCCGCGACCACGCCCGAGGCCTGGCGCCGCCCCCTGGCCCTGTTCCTCGACGGCCCGCACGCCTCACCGGCCACGCCGCCCCTCCCTGGCTCGCCTCTGACCGCCATCCAACTCGGTTACGTTCTTGAGGACTTGGGCCCGCATCGCATGCCTCGTAAAGGATTGACGGGCGAATGACCGGCGTTGGTGGCCGAGTTGTCACGGATCCGACCAGTAAGGTCGGAAGACATGACAGCAGAGTCACCGGCGCAGACCGTGCAACGCTTGTTCCCGCTGCTCGCCGAGGGGAAGAGCGCGGAGGCGGCGGCCCTGTTCGCCGACTCGGTGTCGTTCTCGATCCCGCACCCGCCGGGCATTCCGTGGGTACCGGAGGTCGACTCGGCAGACGGCATGCGGACGTTCTTCGAACTGCTGCGGACCCACGTGCAGGCCAAGGAGTTCGACCTCCGCCAGATCATCGCCGATGGCGACGACGTGGTACTCATCGGGCGCATGGTCTCCGAGGTCAAGAAGACGGGCCGGGACATCGACACCACGTTCGCCCTGCACACCACGGTCCGGGACGGACGAATCACCCGCTACCACCTCTACGAGGACACCTACGCCGTTGCCAGGGCCTACTTCGACGACTGATCGTCAGGGGGCCAGGGCCAGGGCCAGGGCCAGGGCCAGAGGCAGGACCAGGGGCACGACCAGCACTTGAACCGTCCTCAGTGCCCACGCAGCGCCGCCCCCCCGCCCGCGCTGTTCTGCCGACGGCTAATCCCGGCCCGGCAGGGCTCGACGATCACTACCGTCCAGTCTCATGACGACGATGACGACGATTACGACGCACACGGTCGAATACCCGGCCGACGGCCTGACGATGATCGGGCACCTCGCGCTCCCCGCCGGTGCCGACCGTCGGCCCGCGGTCCTGGTCGGGCCCGAGGGGCCGGGCCTGAACGACTTCCAGCGCAGCCGGGCCGATGCCCTGGCCGAACTGGGGTACGTGGCCCTGGCCTTCGACATCAACGGCGGGCGCTGGTTCACCGACCCGCAGGAGATGCTGGCGCACGTGACCCCCCTGCTCGCCGACATCGACCGGATGCGGGGCATCGGCCACGCGGCACTCGACGTACTGCGCGCCGAGCCGCGCACCGACCCCGACCGGATCGCCGCCATCGGCTACGGCACCGGCGGCGCGATCGCGCTGGAACTTGGCCGCGACGGCGTCGACCTGCGGGCGATCGGGACGGTCAACGCACTGACCACGGGCCGACCGGGGGAGGCGGCGCACATCCGTTGCCCCGTGTGGGCCGGGGTCGGATCGGAGGACCCGATCATGCCCGCCGAGCAACGGGACGCCTTCGCCGCCGAGATGCAGGCCGCGGGCGTCGACTGGCGCCTCATGGTCTACGGCGGAGCCCTGCACGCCTTCCACCACCCGCCGGTCGACCACGAGCAGACCGTGCTCCCCGGTGTCGGCCACCACCCGCGGCACGCGCAGCGAGCCTGGCACGACGTCGTCGACCTGCTCGCCGAGTGCCTGCCCGTACGCTGTCCCTAGGTCCACACCAGAGGCCAGCGGTCAAGTTAAGCCGTGGTGACCCGGTCAAGGCGTTCACGCAGGTTCGCGGCGAACTCCTCGGCCCGCGCCAGTTGCGTACGCAGCTTCTCCATCTGCTCGGACGCGCTCTGCTCGTACATGCGCACACGCTCCAGCAGGGCCTCCCGCTCACCGGCCGCCAGTTCCTCACCGGAGTCGAGGCGGTCGGTGGCGTCCAGCAGGTCGCGCATCTGGTCCAGGGTGAAGCCGAGCGGCTTCATGCGGCGAATGACCATGAGCCGGGCGACGTCGGCCTCGGTGTAGAGGCGGAAGCCGCCTTGGGAGCGGGCGGAGGGGATGACGAGGCCGGTCTCCTCGTAGTGCCGGATGGTGCGCAGCGAAAGCTCGGTCCGCGTGGCGACCTCGCCGATCTGCATGTGCTCGCCGCTCACTGCGCGGACACCTTTCTCTGCTGTCGCCAAGGCCGCAGGCGGCCGCCGGTGGACGTCGATCTCTACCGTAACGTCAGGGTAGAGTATGGGGTCGTCGGGATCGGCTCCAAGCTGCCCCGCGCCACGGTGCGGGTCGGATCGACTTCCTCACCGTCAGCCGTGTCGGGGCCGACGATGCCCCCGGCGAAGACCGATGCCTGCAGGAGAGAGCGCGTGCGCATGCCCCAGATGCCCAGCGCCGCCGGCTGCCCGCCGTGAACGTTCGCCCCTGAAGCAGCCGCGCACACTCCTGCCCGCGCCCGCTGCGTCTTCTGACTTCGGCCCGCACCCGTACGTGGGCTTCGCAGATGGCCACCCCGGCCATCCGGCGCATTCCGCACGCCCCCGACGACGGCCGGGTGTGCCCGAGCACGACAGGTACCCGTCTTGTCCACGTCCGCACTGTCCCCGGCCGCGCGCCTGCGCGGTCTGCGCCCCGACTGGCTGAACGACCCGAAGGTCTGGCGCACCGAGATCCTGGGCGGTCTCGTCGTCGGTCTCGCGCTGATCCCCGAGGCGATCTCGTTCTCCATCATCGCCGGAGTCGACCCCGCCATCGGTCTGTTCGCCTCGTTCACCATGGCCGTCACCATCTCCATCGTCGGCGGGCGCCGCGCAATGATCTCCGCAGCCACCGGCGCCGTCGCCCTGGTCATCGCCCCGCTCAACCGCGAACACGGCCTGGGCTACCTGGTCGCCGCGGTCATCCTGGCCGGCGTCCTCCAAATCGCCCTCGGAGCGCTCGGCGTCGCCAAGCTGATGCGGTTCATACCCCGCTCGGTGATGGTCGGCTTCGTCAACTCCCTGGCCATCCTCGTCTTCGTGGCCCAGGTCCCGGAAATGCACGACGTGCCGTGGCCCGTCTACCCGCTGCTCGCCGGCGGCCTCGTACTCATGGTGTTCTTTCCGAAGGTCACCAAGTCGATCCCGGCGCCGCTCGTCTCCATCGTCATCCTCACCGTGATCACGGTCGCCGCGGGCATCGCGGTGCCCACGGTCGGCGACAAGGGCGAGCTGCCCTCGTCGCTGCCGGTGCCGGGCCTGCCCGACGTGCCCTTCACCATGGACACGCTGACCACCATCGCGCCGTACGCCCTCGCCATGGCGCTGGTCGGTCTGATGGAGTCGCTGATGACGGCCAAGCTGGTCGACGAGATCACCGACACCCACTCCTCGAAGACCCGCGAGTCCATCGGCCAGGGCATCGCCAACATCGTCACCGGCTTCTTCGGCGGCATGGGCGGCTGCGCCATGATCGGCCAGACGATGATCAACGTAAAGGTGTCCGGCGCCCGCACCCGCCTGTCCACCTTCCTGGCCGGTGCGTTCCTGATGGTGCTGTGCGTCGTCTTCGGCCCGGTCGTCTCCGACATCCCCATGGCCGCCCTCGTCGCCGTGATGGTCATGGTGTCCTTCGCGACCTTCGACTGGCACTCCATCGCCCCCAAGACCCTCAAGCGGATGCCCGCGGGGGAGAGCGCCGTCATGGTCGTCACGGTTGCCTGCGTGGTCGCCACCGGCAATCTCGCCATCGGCGTCGTCGTCGGCTCTCTCACCGCCATGGTCATCTTCGCCAAGCGCGTGGCTCACCTCGCCAACGTCACCTCGGTCACCGACCCCGACGGCGACAGCGTCGTCTACTCCGTGACCGGCGAGCTGTTCTTCGCCTCGTCCAACGACCTCGTCGGCCAGTTCAACTACGCCACCGACCCCGACAAGGTCGTCATCGACCTGACGGCGGCCCACATCTGGGACGCCTCGTCCGTGGCCGCGCTGGACGCCATCGAGACGAAGTACGCCCAGCGCGGCAAGAAGGTCGAGATCATCGGCCTGAACAGCCCGAGCGCCCAGATCCACGAAAAGCTCAGCGGCGAACTCACGGGCAGCAACTGACCGCCGACGCTGGTGTTCCTGCCGCTGTGGTGGGTGCTGCGGCTCTTCTTGGCGGTCGACTTCTATGGCGTGGCGACGGTGGCCGAGGTCATCGTGTACGTCGTGCCGCTTCCGGGGCGTGGGCACGGGGCATGTCCTGAGCGTCGCGTCGGAGCGGGGATGGAACCTCCATCCGGTGCTGAGTTCGCACCCCCCGGCGCCCCCTCCGTCAGCACGGGGGCGAGATGCTCCCCGACTTGATAGGCAAGTGAGTGTTTGCCTATCCTGGGGTCGTGGCCGACGACCTTTTCAAAGCCTTGGCCGACCCCACCCGCCGCATCATCCTCGACGAGCTCACGGAGAAGTCCGGACAGACACTGTTCGAGATCTGCTCGCGGCTGAGCATGAAGCATCAGCTGGGCATCTCGCGCCAGGGGATCTCCCAGCACCTTGCCGTGCTGGAGGCCGCCGGGCTCGTCGAGACGAGGCGGGGGGGCCGCTACAAGTTCCACGACCTGAACACGGCCCCGCTGCGGCAGATCGCCGAGCGATGGCCCGTGCCCGATCCCCCCGGACCGCAGGAGAGCACCCCATGAAGATCCACATGACCAGCGTCTTTGTCGACGACCAGGCCAAGGCCCTGAGCTTCTACACCGAGATCCTCGGCTTCGTGAAGAAGTACGACGTCCCGTTGGGCGAGAAGGACCGGTGGCTGACCGTCGTATCGCCCGACGAGCCCGGCGGCACCGAACTCCTCCTGGAGCCCGCCGGTCACCCGGCCGTCAAGACGTACCGCGACGCGCTCGTCCAGGACGGCATCCCGCTCGCCCAGTTCGCCGTCGACGACGTGCGGGCCGAGTACGAGCGCATGCACGGCCTCGGCGTCCGCTTCACCCAGGAGCCCCTGGAGATGGGCCCCGTCACCACCGCCGTCTTCGACGACACCTGCGGCAATCTGATCCAGATCGCGACGCAGCCGCAGTAGCCGCCCGGCTCAGTCGGTGCCCGGGCCGTAGTGCGCGGCGATGTCTTTGGAGGAGGCCCACCGGCTGTAGGTGGGTTCCTGCGGCCAGCCGTCGGGCGAGTCCTGCCACTCCTCCTGTCGACCGTATGGCAACAGGTCGATCAGCGCGAAGGTGTGAGTGAGCTGCTCGGCTCCACGGCCGGTGGTGTGCCAGGTGCGATAGACGGTGTCGCCGTCGCGCAGAAACACATTGAAGGCGAATCCTCCACCGGGCGGTGCGCCGACATCCGTTCCGAACGGGCTGTTCGCCGTGGAATACCAGGTCATTTTGTTCCCGACCCGTCGCTTGTAAGCGAGTGCCTCGTCGATCGGGCCCTGGGTGACGATGACGAACCGGGCATCGTAATTGTCCAGGAATTCCAACCGGGTGAACTGCGAGGTGAGTCCCGTGCAGCCCGGGCACTGCCACTGCTCGCCGGGAAACCACATGTGGTTGTAGACGATCAGCTGCGGCTTGCCTTCGAAGATGTCCGCCAGCCGAATCGGTCCGCCCTCGCCCTCAAGGGTGTAGTCGGGCATCTTGACCATCGGCAGACGGCGGCGCTGCGCGGCGATCGCGTCGAGTTCCCGCGTGGCGGCCTTCTCCCGAATGCGCAGGGCATCGAGCTCGTGCTGCCAGGTGTCGGCGTCGGCGACGGGAGGTAGTGCGTGTGCGCTCATGATCCCTCACTGATCCTGTGTACGGCTTGCGGTGTGTGGGTGTAGACCCCGCCCGTTCGTCGAACTCATCGGTGGCGGGGCATTCCCGTCGCTGTCCCCTGCGCGGCAGGCTCATGCGGGAGGTCCGGGTCAGCCGAGTGCCGTCGGTGTGAGGCATCATGCTGGCATGAATGATCATCGGGGGCATTACCAGCATCATGCTCAGCAACAGACACCGCACGGCGGGCAGGCGCCACCAGCACCGCATCCCTACGCGCGGCAGACGCCGTACGCACACCAGACGCCCTACGGGCAACCCGCGCCTTATGGGCAACCCGCACCTTACGGAGATCCGCCGGCGTACGGAGACCCTTCGGCGTACGGAACGCCGAACTCCCCTTCAGGGCAGAACCCGTCGAGCCGGCTGCCGGCCCTGGCAGGGGACGCGCGCCGATACCTCGCAGTGACGGTCGACCTGATCGTCGCCCTGTACGGCGCGGTGGCAATCGCCGGCCTGGCCCCGGAGTCCAGCCCGTGGTGGACCCTGTACGCCCTCATACCGGTGGTGTCCTTCACCAATCAGTGCGTCCTGACGCTGCTGTTCCGCGGCAGTGTCGGCAAGCTGCTCTTCGGCATCCGCGTGATGCGCGCCGCCGACGCGGGTCGCCCGGGCCCGATCCGCGCCCTGAACCGCTGGCTCGCGGGCCTGTGCTGGCTTCCGCTGCAGCCCTGGTACTGGCTCCGGGAGAACTTCGGCGGCAGTACGGAGAACTCGGTGAAGAAGAGCTGGACCGGCGAGCTCTATGACACGGACATCGCCGGACTCCGCGCCGTACGCCGCAAGGACCTCGCCGCCTGGCAGCGGGGCCACTGAGCCCTGTAGGACACGCAGCCTCGACGGCCCGCCGCCCTTCGCGGGCGGCGGTCCGTCCCGTCCCGGTCCTGGGCGACCTACACCGCCCTGCGGACGTAGCCCCGAAGAAGGCTGAAAGCCACTCAACCGCCCTGTGGGCGGGCAACCTTCGCGCACACCGCCCGGGTCCCTCCCGTCGATCGTCATCAACGACAGAGGGACGGCACATGACAACCCGCACGATGAGATTCGGCTTGGCGGCCACGGCGGCAGCAGCCATGACGGCGTCGTCACTCGCAGCGCCCGCCGCAGCGCCCGCCGCGGCGGACCCTGCTGCTGCCTCCGCCCTCGCCCCTGACAGAGACCACCACCGGTCGACCCAGCAGGCCATGGACGCCGCCGTCAAGGACGGCGTGCCCGGAGTGACCGGCCAGGCGATGGACAAGTACGGGACCTGGAACGGCACTTCGGGCGTCGGAAACCAGAAGACCCGGCAGCCGCGCGGCGCCAAGGACCGCTACCGCGTCGCCAGCACCACCAAGACCTTCGTGTCGACCGTGCTGCTCCAGCTGGAGGCGGAGGGGGAGATCGGGCTCGACGACACCGTCGAGCAGTGGCTGCCCGGCGTCGTCCACGGGCATGGCCATGACGGCAGCAAGATCACCGTACGCCAACTCCTCAACCACACCAGCGGCATCTACAACTGGACCCTGGACCCGGAGATCCAACGGACGCTGTTCAGCAAGGAGTTCCTCAAACACCGCCATCGCACTTGGACCCCCGAGCAGCAGGTGCGGATCGCCATGCGCCATGAGCCGAAATTCGCGCCGGGCCAGGGCTGGAACTACTCCGACACCAACTACATCGTGGCCGGAATGATCACCAAGAAGGTCACCGGCCAGTCGTACGGGGACGAGATCCGCCGGCGCATCATCGAGCCACTCGACCTGGAGGCCACGAGCCTGCCCGGAACCGACCCGCACCTGCCGCAGCCCAGCAGCCGGGCCTACTCGACATTGCGGGACCCGAAAGGGAAGAAGACGTACGACGTCACCGAGTACAACCCGTCCGTCGCGGGCGCGGCCGGCGAGATGGTCTCCGACTCGGCGGATCTGAACCGCTTCTTCACGGCACTGATGCGCGGCAAGCTGCTGCCGAAGCAGCAGCTTGCCGAGATGATGACGACCGTCCCGATGGACGAGGAGAACCCAGACCTCGGTTACGGCCTCGGCCTCCGCCGGTCCAAGGCGAGTTGCGGCAAGGAAGTCTGGGCACACGGCGGCAGCTTCCACGGCACGGTCGCGGTCGGCGCGACGACCCGCGACGGGAGCCACGCACTGGCGGTCAACTTCAACGGCGAATGGGCCGGCGACATCGAGGCGGTCATCGACGCCGAGTTCTGCGGCAGGTGAGCCCGGCGGAAGGCGCTGCTGCTTGAAGTGCGGCAGTCGGCGGGAGTGTGCGTCGGCACCATGGCCGCACGCCGGTACGCGGGTGCGGCGCCGCCGATGGTGATCTGGTCGGCGAGATCCTTGAGGGACGCCGACCCCTGGCGCGCCAATGGGTGGCTGGAGGAGACGGCGAGCACGACCGGTTCGACGTGGATGACGGGACCCACCGTCAGATCGGGCTCCCGGACGGGGAGCCACACCATGACGAGATCGAGATCTCCGGCCCGCAGCCCGGCGTACGGGTCGCTTGAACCTGGCGGTGCGCCCGCTCCCAGGTCGTTGGTCAGCTGCCGGCCGATCGGTGTCAGCTCCGCCTTTCGGCTGGTCCGCTCGAACAGCGCGGCACCGATCCGGCGCTCCTGCGCCTTGACGCATGTGCTGACCTTGAAGGGGTGATGTGCAGCCGCTGAGCGGTTCGGCCGAAGTGCAGTTACTCGGCGAGCACCACCAGAATCTCGATGTCCCGCAACTCCACGGCGCCCTCGTCATCCGCCCGTTCGGCCCGCACTACTCACCCCGCCAGCTCCGCCAGCCACGGATGCCCGGGGTGGATGAGTTCGAGCCACCCGCTCAGGGCATCCCGTCGCGTCCGGCCAAGCAACGGCAGCACCCCGTCGAAGTCCGCCTGATCCTTGGGACGTAGCGCCTTCGCCTTGAACAGCAGCACCAACTCCGGTACCAGATACGGGACTCCGTCCGGCGTGCGCTCGATGATCGCGTCGTACGGCAGACGCAATTTCTCGTCCCTCCGGCAGAACCACGTCCCGCCCTCGTGTGGCTCGCGGAAGACGTCGAACAGGAACTGCCCGCTCGCCGGATCGCGCAGCCAGGTCTGATGCGTGGCCGCCAGCACCTCCGCTCCCGCCTCCGGCCAGACCCGCCCTGAACCGACCGCGTCAAACGCATACTCGGGGAAGCGGTCCCGAATCTCCGGGAACTCCGCCGCGGGTACCGCGATCTCCAGATCGCCGTGCGGCCGCGACTCCTCCCCGCGGAACAGATCCAGCGCCCAGCCCGCCGCGACGCACCAGGGCGTACCGACCCCGTCCAGGCGTTCCGCGACGCGTTCCGGACGCCAGGCGTCCACCCAACGGGCCTTCAGCTCGTCCATGGTGAGCACATCGCCGCCGGGTGGCAGGGATTCGGTCATCGGCACAACCTACTGGGGAAGCCGGACCTGGCTGGTGTGAACGGCGACGGCGCCCACGGACGCCGTGGTGACAAGGGCAATGGCAAACCTTTGACGAGGACCACGGATACCTCCTGAGCAGGCGAAAGCCCCCTGCCGGCTACGCCTGGGCGAGCCACAGGTCCGGGCCGAACACCTCATAGTGGATGTCGGCGGCGGCCACACCCTTGTCCAGGAGCTGCCCGCGCACCGCCCGCATGAACGGCAGCGGTCCGCAGAGGTAGGCGCGGGTTCCCGTTTCGAGGGGTACGTCGGTGAGGTCGACGCGGCCGGTGCGGTGGCCGGAGTCGGGGTCCTCGTACCAGAAGTGGGCCGTGGCGGCGGGGAGTTTGGCCGTGAGCGCCTCGTGGTCGGCGCGCAGTGCGTGGTCGCCGGGGGAGAGGTCGGCGTGCACGACGGTCACGGGGCCCGGGTGCCCCGTGGCCACGAGCTGCTCGAGCATGGCCAGCATGGGCGTGCAGCCGATGCCCGCGGAGGCGAGCAGCAGGGGCGCGTCGCCGGGTTCGAGGACGAGGTCGCCGTAGGGCGCCGAGACCCGCAGCTGGTCGCCCTGCCGGACGTGCGTGTGCAGGTGGCGCGAGACCTCCCCGTCGGGATCGCCACCCGTGCCCGTGACCTGCTTGACGGCGATCGCACGGGTCGTGGCGGACGGCGCGCCGGTGAGGCTGTACTGGCGTATCTGCCGTGCGCCGTCGGCCAGTTGGACCTGCACGGAGACGTACTGCCCGGCCCTGAACGTGGGCGCCGGGTGACCGTCGGCCGGGCGCAGCAGGAACGACGCGACCTGGGGCGTCTCCTCGGTGCGGGCCACCACCTCCCACTGGCGCCACACATCACCGCCGGTCACGCCCTGCTCCGCGTACAGCCGCGTCTCGATCGCGATCAGGGCGTTCGCCATCAGCCAGTACACCTCGTCCCAGGCGGCGGCGACCTCGGGCGTGACCGCGTCGCCCAGCACCTCGGCGATGGCCTCGAACAGGTGCCGGTGCACCAGGGGGTACTGGTCGGCCCGCACGCCGAGCGACGCGTGCTTGTGCGCGATGCGGTTCAGCATCACGTCGGGCCGCTCGTCGGGGTGCTCGACCAGATACGTGGCGAAGGCGGCGATGGATCCCGCGAGCGCCTGGCGCTGTGTGCGGGCGGCCTGGTTGCCGCGGTTGAACAGGTCGCGCAGCAACTCGGGCCGGGCCGCGAACAGCTTCCCGTAGAAGCGTTCGGTGATGTCCTCGATGGCGGCGCCGACGGCGGGAAGCGTGGCGCGGACGACGGCGGCCGAAGACTCGGTGAGCATCGACGGGCTCCTTAATATGCATGTGAGATTCGTATTAAGCGGTACGCGGCGGCGCGGGCCGTCGGCGGCGGTCGTGGTGTGGTCAGTCCGCCCGGGGTGTGGCGGAGAGCGTGACCAGCAGCGGGCCGGTGGGTGCCTTGGTGAGATCGCTGAGGGTCAGCGGGTCGAGCGCGGCGAAGAACGCCTCCTGCGCCTGGCGCAGTGCGCCGCGCAGTCGGCAGGCGGAGCGCAGCGGGCACGGTGTCGTGCCGTCGCAGTCCACGACATCCCCGGGCCCTTCAAGTTCCCGTACGAGAGCGCCGACCGAGGCCCGGCGTCCGGCTGCGGTGAGCGCAAGCCCGCCGCCCCGGCCGCGACGTGCCTCGACCAGTCCCATGTGCTGCAACTTGGCGACGACCTTCGCGGTGTGCGTGTACGGCACGTCCATGGCGGCGGCGACCTCGCGCGTGGTGGGCAGTTCGCCCTCTTCGACGGAGAGGCGCATCAGCACGCGCAGAGCCAGATCCGTGAACCGTGTCAGCCGCATGAGGGCAAGCTATTAAAGTTGCATCTGAAAGGCAAGTTATTACCCCGGGGGGCTGGCGGTGTGCCAGCGGTGCCGGCAGGTCAGGCGTAGATCTGGGTGTAGAGGTCCTGGATCTCTTCGGTGGTGGGTACGACGGGGTTGTTCGCGGGGGAGCCGGAGGCCAAGGCCTGCTGCGCCATGAGGGGTGTCAGGCGGTTCCAGGCCTCCTGGTCGATGCCGTGGTCGCGGGGGGTGGGGACGTGCAGGTCCCGGCACAGGCCGTGCAGGGCGTCGACGAGCTTGGCGGCCGCGGTGGCATCGCCGTCCGCGGGCGTCGCGGCATCCAGGGCGCGGGCGCAGTCGGCGTACCGCGTGGTCGCCGCAGGGAGGGAGAAGGCGGTCACGGCGGGGAAGAGCATGGCGTTCGACAGGCCGTGGGCGACGTGGAAGTGCGCGCCGATCGGGCGGCTCATGCCGTGGACGAGGGCCACGCTGGAGTTGGAGAACGCGATGCCGGCCTGCGTCGCGGCGAGCATCATCGCCTCGCGGGCCCGGATGTCGCCGCCGTCGGCGTAGGCGTGACGCAGATGGCGGCCGATGGTGGCGATCGCGGTGAGGGCGAGACTGTCGGAGAACGGGTTGGCCTTGCGGCTGACGTACGCCTCGACGGCGTGCGTCAGGGCGTCGATGGCGGTGTCGGCGGTCAGCCGCGGCGGCCTCGACCGGGTCAGCTCGACGTCGGGGCCGGCGGCGAGCGGGAGGTCCGCCGGGGCCCCGCAGAGCCTCATCTCCGGGGTGGCGCGGG
>NZ_JBHYIG010000011.1:5080-70790 GCF_042740015.1 Streptomyces sp. NPDC059037 | reverse complement strand
TTTTTTTTTTTTCTGTGTGGGGTGGGGGGGGTGCGCGGGGGGCGGGGTGGGCGGGGGGCCGCGCCCCCCCCCCCCACCCCGCTGAGCGAAGCCGTGCAGGTCAGGTGCTTGTTGCTGGTGTGCGGACCGGGCCCGTTGACGTCACAAGCCCCTTGGAATGTCGCTGTCCGCCGGGAACTCGAAAGCGGTCACCAGGTCCTCGGCGCCGGAGCCGTAGGGGTAGTCGACGCGGGTGTAGATGACCGTGAACGCAGTGCCATGGCGGTCGGTGGTCGGATAGGCGCGGACGTCGTGTCCCCACGCGCGACGTCGGCTGATCTCGAAGCGGGCGTGAGACGCCGGGATCGCCCCCTTGGCGCCGAACCGTCTGCCCGACAGGCAGACGAAACGAGCCGGATCAGGTTCGATGTGGACGCGGTGCCGGAAGAGACCGAACACGGGACAACTCCTCAGGTCAGGTGGGGTGTTCAGGCGGCGCACTGTTCTTCGGGGTAGGCGCAGGGCACGCACATGCCGAGTGAGGCCGGGATGCAGTACCCGGCGTCCTGCCGGCAGACCGGGCAGGTGCGGCGGGCGCGCATCGCCTTGGCGAGCGCGGACTGCTTGCCCGGGGTCATCGGGCGGACCGGCTTGGCCAGGTCGATGCGGTAGAGGTAGGCGATCAGCGGCCCGCGCCTATAGCGCGGCCGGAAGATCTCGCCCTGTACGTCCTGGCCACCTGGCCGCAGACCCAGGGCCCGCAGTTGGCGGCGGGTCGCAAGCCCGTCCGGCGCGCAGCGCCAGAGGTAGCTGGGCAGGCGTGACGCCGTGGTGGGCTGCGCCATGCACTTGGCTTGGGTGAAGGACATCAGGCGGCCATCCGCTCTTCGCGGATCTCCTGTAGGCGGGCGTTGACCCAGCCGACCGACCAGCCGGTGCGGTCGGCGATGGTGCGTACCGAGTCGCCCGCGGCGTGTCCGGCGCGGACCGTGGCGAGCGCGTCGCTCTCGTTCATTTTGGCCGCGGACCGGGTGTTCACCGGCCGTGGCTGCGGGGTCGCCTTGGGCCGTGTGGCGCGTTCACGAGCGGCAGCCTCAGCGCGTTCACGGGCTTCGCGTTCACGCTGTTCACGCGCGGCTCGCTCTTGCTGTTCACGCCGCTGGCGATCTGCCCGCTCACGTTCCTCGCGCTCTTGCTCGAACTGGCGTTGCTCGCGCCGCTCGCGCTCTTCACGCTCGGCCGCCTCGCGACGCAACCGCTCTTCGTATTCGCGCTGCTCACGCCGCTCTGCCGCCTCCCTCTCGGCCCGCTGGGCTTCGAGGCGTTCGGCGTGCTCGCGCACCTCGCGCTCACGGCGTTCACGGGCCTCGCGCTCGCGTTCACGCTCCTGCCGCGCCGCCTGTTCACGCGCCGTGCGCTCGGAGCGTTCACGCTCGGCCTGCTCGGCCTGTTCACGCGCGATGTCGTCCAGACGACGGGAGATCGTTTGCCGGTAGGCGAGCCCGGCCTCCCCCGTCGCGATGAGCAGTGCCGGGGCGACGATGTGAACACCCACACCGACGAGATCACCCTTGAGGGCGGAGTCTCCGATGTTGAGCGCCACCGTCATCAATCCGGTGAGCCACCGCAGAATGGCCGGCCACTTCCCGGCATCGCCCCCGAGCCGGGCCACCGTGGAATCCAGACGGATCACGATGACGACGGCGGAGTCGACCACGATCGGCAGGATCGGCGCGGTCCAGTCCCAGGCATCCGGGGTGACGCGCTCCACGAGCGGCGTGACCGTCAGGACGCTGAAGAGGATCGCACCGAAGGTGATGGTCCAGGTGCCCAGGCTCAAGGTGCGTTCCGCGCCCGCGAGTTGCTTGGGCGTCATCGCGGCTACTTTCATGCCGCACCGCCCCTCAGGCGGCGCAGTCGCCGACCGTGCAGCACCCACCCGACGAACGCCAGCGCGCTGCCGCCTGCCACGACGAGCTGCCATGCACGGGTGTGCGTGGCGAAGACAAACCCGGTGGCGGTCATCGTCACCACGGCGCCGATCAGGATCAGCGCGAGCGCAAGGCCGCTCGGAGACGGAGGGCTCGGAGTCCGGGTGCTCATGCCGACCCCTCCCCGAACTGCGGGTTGGCCAGGCCGGTGAGTTCGGCGATCTCGTCGCCGCTCAGCACGGTGTGCGCGTCCATGGCGTGCGCCACGGTGCTGATCTCGCGCCACAGGTGGCTGATCTTGCGGCGGGCCATGCCCTGCACCATCGCCCAGGACTTGCCGCCGGTCGGGACGTGGCCACGGCCGATCGCAAAGCCGTGCTGCGCGAGGATGTCGATGGCCTGCTCGCGGTCGTGGAGGGCCGCGCAGCCGGCTGCCCGTTCCGGCGTCCACAGCCCGTAGGCCATCAGGTAATTGACCTGGGCGATGGATCCGGCCGCGGCCTGCGCGGCGAACCGCCACGCGTGCACGCTGCGCGTCTCGTAGGCGGTGCTGCCGGTCACGCACCAGCCGCCCTCTTCGGGCGTCCAGGCGATGACCTCGCTGGTCACCACCCGCATGCCGTAGGCCAGGGCGAGCACGGCGTGACCAGCCTCGTGGAAGGCCATGCCCAGCCGGGCCTGCTCGTAGGTGAGCGGCATGGCGAGCCGCGGCTTGGGGCATCCGGTGTGGTCCACGAGCAGTTCGGGAGCGGGAGCGGTGGAGTTCATGCCGCCGCCCCCTTGCTGACGCGCCCACGGCGCACGGCCGTCCGCGCGAGCGGGATGACGTTGAACAGCTCCGGGGCGTGCTCCTCGATCGCCGTGGCGGCGATGCGGGCCACGGCGTCCGGCAGGTCCTGGTAGTCGGGGTGGGCGAGGATGTCGCGGGCCGCGTCCAGCCGGGCGGCACGCTCCTGGCTGCTCTCGCCCTCGCTGCCGAGCCACAGCTGAACGGGGGTGCCAAGGGCGAGTTCGATGTAGTCGTCATCCGAGATGACCTGGTGACTTCCGATGTACGCACGCATGGGGTGACTCCTGGATTCGAAGGGAGAAGGCGCCGGGGCGGCCTCGGTCTTTGGCGAGAGGCGGCCGCCCCGGCGAAGGCGGGGTCAGACGGTGGCGATGAGGAGCGCGGCGACCAGGAGCCACAGGTGGTGAAAGGACTGGTCAAGGGCGTAGGCGCCGGTACCGATATGCGGGTTGTCGTCCCGGTCGGGGCGCGGGGCACCCAGCCGGTAGAACTCGCCCTTGCCGGTCACCTTGGCCAGCCACGCGAGGGTGGTGCGGCGGTCGGCCCACCAGTGGGTGACCGCGTCGATACCCAGGCCCAGCACCAAGCCGAGCCCGGTCACCGAGAGGTTCAGCAGCCACAGCACCGGCAGCAGCAGCGCGAGCTTGGTGGCGGTCAGGGTGGCCACGTGCCGGGCATCGGCGAGGCGGCCGACCCAGCCGGGACGGCCCTTGTGGGCGGACTGACAGGAGGTCTGCACCCAGTGATCGCCCACGCTGTGGGCGACGTACAGGGCGACGAACACGGCAGCGAACACGGCAGCCATCGGGCAGCTCCTGGAATCGGGGCGGGGAAGGACCGGGGCTGATCAGGCGTTGCGGACGCGGCCGGAGACGCTGTCGGCGGACACGCTCAGGTGCCGGGCACCGGAGAGGCGGACGTCACCGGAGACGCTGTGCGCGCTCAGGTGCCCGGACGCGGCGGCGGTGGCCTGCACGCGGATGTCACCCGAAGTGGCGCTGAGCTCGGCCTGGCGTCCGTCGTACAGGGCCACCTCGATGTCGCCGGAGACCGAGCGCGCGGTGATCTGCTCGGTGACCCGGTTGACCCGGACATCGCCGGAGGTGCTGTTCACCGTGAGGTCGCGGACGTTGCAGGCGTCCAGATCACCGGAGACGGAGCGGATCTCCATCCGGTCGACGTCGCCCCACACCACGGTGTCCGCCGATGTGGTGGACAGACCGAAGGACGACCCGACGGGCAGGTGCACCGTGGCCTCGATCGGGCTCACGGTCGGCATGCCGCTCGAAGAGCCGGTGACGATCCGGCCGTTGACGATGGTCATGCCGGTCACCGAGCCGCGCACGGTGCCCATGCTCTGCGTGACGCGGTTGCCGCGCACGCTGGTCACCATCACGTTGCCGGGCATCTCCGGTACCTCGATGCCGAGCGCCTGCCCGTTCTGCTCGCTCCGGGCTCGGTTGACTGCGTCGGCGGCGGGCCCGGTGCTGTCGTCGGTGTGCAGCACCACGCGAGCGGTCGTGAGGGCCTCACTGACGTTCACGTGCACGTGGCCGACCGGCAGGGACAGGCCCAGCACGATCGGGCCGGCGGACTGGGAGTCGAAGGTGCGCTCGGTCATGGCGGATCTCCTGTTTCGCTCGAAGGGCGGGGCGGTCGCGGTCCTTATGGCGAGAGGGCGACCGCCCCGGAGAAGGCCTCAACGCCGTGAGCACGGCGGAGGCGAGCGCCCCGACCAGGAGTCGAACCCGGCCTGCGACCATCGGGGCGGTTGGCGAGCGGGCGTTGGGCCCGGTCAGCCGGTCACTTGCGGTAGAAGCCGTTGCAGTTGGTGGCCAGGTGGTTCAGGCAGGCCGCGCAGTCCTCGTTCCACTTGAGGCCCTTGTGAGCGGCAGGGTCGTGGGCGTGCTGCCAGCACTGCGGGCACTGATTGGGCGGACACGGCGGGATACCGAACAGGCCCATGGCGGGCTCCTCTCGGATCGCGGGCTCGGGGCTGTCCCGTGCTCCCCCTCAACCGGGCCGGTGCGAGACGGGCCCGGCGGGCAACCGGTCAGCGCCCGAAAGGCCAGCGCCCCTTCTGCTCATTGATTTCGTAGATCGGCTTGTGCCGCCGGAAGCCGTCCGGCAGCGAGATCACAGCGGTCCCGTTCTGGAGGCCAACAACCGTGTACGTCTCGCCCTCGTGCTCCACCTCGGAGCCCATCAGGTCGCCCTCAAGGTGGTCGTGGTCGGTGCGCTTACGCATGAGCAGCCCTCTCTCGTAGTCGTCGGTGGTCGTGCGCGCCCCGGGCCGGGAGTCGAACCCGGCCTGCGACCTTCGGGCAGTGGAAGCGAGGGCCTGGCCCTCGCGAAGGTGCTGCGGATTTCAGATCACGCAATGCCAGTCACCGCCCCGGAGGGCGGATCCGGGCAGGTCACCCGGCCCGACATGGTCGGTCGGGATGGTGACCCGCACCCATCGACCGCACCTGTTCATGCGGCTGGGTCGGCACTCTGTTGAGTTCTCCACAGCGCGTACTCCGGGCCGTACATCCGGGCGCTGTTCATGCAGGTCAAGCAGGTCGATCAAGCGTTTCTGCCTTCCGGGGTGAGCCGGACTGTGGCGCGCTTGATGCAGTACCTGTATTACAGGTACTGCATGAGGGTTCCGTCAAGTACCTCGGCGGAACTCTCTGGTTTCGCGCCGGGACTTCTTGGCGCACCATCAGAATCACTGCAGGTGAGGGGAGTTAGTCACCCCATGCATGGACAGCTCTGGTTGATCTGGCTACCTTCAGGACGTCCCTAGACGTCCCCTCGGGGGTGAAGATGTCCAACGAGCGTCTACGGTCAGCCCTGTTGGCTCAGGGCATGACCGTGCAAGACCTGGCAGACGCCATCGAAGTGAACCCGAAGACAGTCGAGCGCTGGATCACGAAAGGCAAGGTTCCATACCGGCGACATCAGTACGCCACGGCAGCAACGCTCAAGGTGGATGTGACAACCCTGTGGGACGACTCCCGCGCTGCCGAGACCTCCGCAGACCTGAGCAAGGCGGAGATTGTGGCCGTCTATCCGCACAGGCACGTCGTACCCCCCGGCCTGTGGCGGGAGATGTACGCGCGAGCAGAGAAGCACTTGGACGTGCTCGTCTACTCCGGGCTGTTCCTGTCAGAGGATCCGCAGTTTCACAACCTTCTCCGGTCGAAGGTGGAGGAAGGAACCAACCTCGGGCTCTGCCAGATCAGGATTCTGCTCGGCGAGCCGGACTGCTCGGCCGTCAAACAGCGCGGAGTCGACGAAGGGCACGGCGTGATGGACGGGAAGATTCGCAACGCCTTGGTGAACTACCGCCCACTCTTTGAGAGCCACTCCGAAATCCTCTTCAGGCTGCACGACACGACGCTCTACAACTCCATCTACCGCGCCGATGACGAGATGCTCGTAAACCCCCACGTGTACGGCATCGGCGCGTACATGGCGCCCGTCTACCACCTGCGGCGCCTTCCGGGCGGCGGCCTGTTCGACACGTATGCGAATAGCCTGGAGCAGACCTGGGGCGGCGCTCGCCCTGTCACGACAGAAGACTTCAGGGGAGTTTGAGCATGGGACGCATTGATTACCTCCACGACCCCGACGCCCCGCCGGCCAACTCGGTGGTCCCGTCAGTGGTGGCGTTCGTGCAGAACGGGGCGGGACAGGTACTGATGATCCAGCGCTCCGACAATGGTCGATGGGCCCTGCCTGGTGGCGGCCACGACGCTGGCGAGTTCATCAGTGACACCGTGGTGCGGGAGGTTTGGGAAGAGACTGGCATCAAGGTCGAGATCATCGACATGTCCGGGATCTACACCGACCCTGGCCACGTACTGGCCTACGACGATGGTGAAGTCCGGCAGCAATTCAGCATCTGCTTCCGAGCCAGGCCGATTGGCGGGGAACTGCAGACGAGCAACGAAACGACTCAGGTCCGCTGGGTTGCCCCAACGGACCTGGCAGACTTCGATATTCATCCGACTATGCGTCTCCGAATCGAGCACGCCATGGACGCGTCACGTCCAACGCCCTACATCGGCTGATGTGTTGACGCTGCACTCAATGAAGCCAGTCGTGCAAGTACCCGCGCACTGCTTGCCAGGATCTCAGGCTCGGCACGCCGGATAAACGTGCCGATCAGGCTGTCGGCCCCGTAGCGTCCGGCAATTTCGTTCACGCGGTCCACAGGGTTGGTGGGCGCCCCGTCAGGCGTCGTGTTCATGTCGCAGTGGCAGAGCGCATCATTCAGGTTCGAGTTCTCGCGGGGGAACTCTCGTTCCAACTCCTCGCGTAGGTCCCTAGCCTCGGCCTCCATCCACGCGCACGAATGGTGCGCGACTAGCCGAACGATCCGCTCATCTACGTGCGCCACGTTCCGCAGATGTCGGGCCCCATCCAACGGGTGAAAGCCAGTGACAGCGAGATCGGGCGCGTAGCCGATGTCATGGAGTACCGCGGCGGCTTCAAGCAGCTTGGCGTCCGGGCCGAGCATCGGGGCAAGGGCCCGCGCACGCTCGGCCACCCCCAGCGAATGCTTCCACCGACGTCGCAGTGGCCCGGCGAGCAGCGATTCAGCGAGGTCGTAAGCCCATTCCACCGATTCGGGGGTATCCAAGTCAGGAACGCTCCTCTCGGCTCGGCAGGGCCAGCACGGTTCGCGGCTTCCCCTGTCGTCCTTCGGACAGCAGACCAGCGGCTTCCAGTTTGTCGAGCGCCTTGCTGACCGTCGGTCGCGAGACGTCGAACCGAGCAGTCAGCGCGGATGCGCTGGGGAACGGGTCCCCAACCTTGAGCTTGTCTTGCGTGATCACATCCGTGATCCGTTCAGCCAATGGCCGGCGGTCCGACGCCTCCCCCTGCCTGATGACCCTCCAACGGCCGCCAGGGACTCTCTCCGCGACGCCCTCACTCTGAAGCACACCGAAGACTCGCAGCGCAACACCTCGCGAGACGCCGTGATCCTTCATCAGCTCAGCCGCCGACGGCAGCTCTGCCATGTCCGGGTCACTCTGGATCTGCGCTTTCAGTACGTCGGCGATCTTCAGGAATGTCCCCCGAGGGCTGGCCTGTTGCGACACTCGCTCTCCCTCTCTCCTCACCCGTCGTCATGCTCAAGCCTCGCACGTGCGCAGAGGAGCGCGGCACCAGCACGCCATCCGCGGGCGTCGACCTGCGTGGCGGGGCCTAACTGTTCCCAGAGGGCACAACGAGGGCACAACGCCTCCAGCAGCGTTCAACGGCAACCAACGCCAGCAAACACCGTATTGCCTGGTCAGCGGGTTGCCTTGACAGCCTCCGCAGAGAATGCCCGAAGGGGCAGCACCCCCGCACAGGGTGCTGCCCCTTCATCGTGGACCGGGACCGTCGCCGCATCGGTTCTGAGGGTCGGGGACACGGCGACGGTCCCGGGGCTTTACCGGTGGTCGCTGCCCGTGGAGTGGGAAGCGGCGCGGCCTGCCTCCAGGCGGGCCACCGGGATGCGGAACGGCGAGCAGGAGACGTAGTCCAGGCCCACCTCGTGGAAGAAGTGCACGGACTCCGGGTCACCGCCGTGCTCGCCGCAGACGCCGAGCTTGAGGTCGGGGCGGGTGGCGCGGCCGGCCTTGACCGCGTCCTTCACCAGCTTGCCCACGCCGTCCTTGTCGATCGTCTCGAACGGGGAGACACCGAAGATGCCCTTCTCCAGGTATGCCGTGAAGAAGGAGGCCTCGACGTCGTCCCGCGAGAAGCCCCAGACCGTCTGCGTGAGGTCGTTCGTGCCGAAGGAGAAGAACTCCGCGGCCTCCGCGATCTGGTCCGCCGTGAGCGCGGCGCGCGGGAGTTCGATCATCGTGCCGAGGGCCAGCTTCAGGTCCACGCCCGTCGCCTCGACGACCTCCGCGATGACCTGCTCGGCCTCCTCGCGGACGATCTCCAGCTCCTGGACCGTGCCGACGAGCGGAATCATGATCTCCGCACGCGGGTCGCCCTTGGCGTTCTTCCGCTCGGCCGCCGCCTCGGCGATCGCACGGACCTGCATCGTGAACAGGCCGGGGATGACGAGACCCAGGCGTACGCCGCGCAGGCCCAGCATCGGGTTCTGCTCGTGCAGGCGGTGGACCGCCTGCAGCAGGCGCAGGTCGTTCTCGTTGGAGTCCTTGCGGGACTCGGCGAGGGCGACGCGGACCGAGAGCTCCGTGATGTCCGGGAGGAACTCGTGCAGGGGCGGGTCCAGGAGGCGGACCGTGACCGGGAGGCCGTCCATCGCCTCGAAGAGTTCGACGAAGTCGCGCTTCTGGAGGGGGAGCAGCTCCTTCAGGGCTTCCTCGCGCTCGTCGTCCGCGTCGGCGAGGATCAGGCGCTCGACCATCTCGCGGCGCTCACCGAGGAACATGTGCTCGGTGCGGCACAGGCCGATGCCCTGCGCGCCGAAGCGACGGGCACGGAGGGCGTCCTCCGCGTTGTCCGCGTTGGCGCGGACCCGCAGGCGGCGTACCCGGTCCGCGTACGCCATGATCCGGTGCACGGCGGCGACCAGCTCGTCGGCGTCGTCGGCGCCCGCGTGCATACGGCCCTCGAAGTACTCGACGACCGGGGAGGGGACCACGGGCACCTCGCCGGCGTAGACCTTGCCGGTGGAGCCGTCGATGGAGACGACGTCGCCCTCTTCGATGACGGTGCCGCCGACCGTCATGCGGCGGCGCTTGGTGTCGACCTCCAGGTCCTCGGCGCCGCAGACACAGGTCTTGCCCATGCCGCGGGCCACCACGGCCGCGTGCGAGGTCTTGCCGCCGCGGGAGGTCAGGATGCCCTCGGCCGCGATCATGCCGTCGAGGTCGTCGGGGTTGGTCTCACGGCGGATCAGGATGACCTTCTCGCCCGAACGCGACCACTTGATGGCCGTGTACGAGTCGAAGACCGCCTTGCCGACCGCGGCACCCGGTGACGCGGCGATGCCGCGGCCGAGCTGCGACACCTTCCCGCCTTCGTCTCCCTCCGCGTCGAAGCGCGGGAACATCAGCTGCGCGAGCTGCGCGCCGTTGACGCGCTGCAGCGCCTCGGCCTCGTCGATCAGGCCCTGGTCGACGAGCTGCGTCGCGATGCGGAAGGCGGCACCGGCGGTGCGCTTGCCGACGCGGGTCTGCAGCATCCACAGCTGACCGCGCTCGATGGTGAACTCGATGTCGCACAGGTCCTTGTAGTGCGTCTCGAGCGTTTCCATGATCTGCATGAGCTGGTCGTACGACTTCTTGTCGATCTGCTCCAGATCGGCGAGCGGGACGGTGTTGCGGATGCCCGCCACGACGTCCTCGCCCTGCGCGTTCTGCAGGTAGTCGCCGTACACGCCCTGGTGGCCGCTGGCCGGGTCGCGGGTGAACGCGACGCCCGTGCCGGAGTCCGGGCCGAGGTTGCCGAAGACCATGGAACAGATGTTGACCGCGGTGCCGAGGTCGCCGGGGATGCGCTCCTGGCGGCGGTAGAGCTTGGCGCGGTCGGTGTTCCAGGACTCGAAGACCGAGCGGATCGCGAGGTCCATCTGCTCGCGCGGGTCCTGCGGGAAGTCGCGGCCGGCCTCGGTCTTGACGATCTTCTTGAACTTCGTGACCAGCTTCTTCAGGTCCGCGGCCTCGAGGTCGGTGTCGACCGTGACCTTCTTGGCGGCCTTGGCGGCCTCCAGCGCGTCCTCGAAGAGCTCGCCGTCGACGTCCAGGACGGTCTTGCCGAACATCTGGATGAGGCGGCGGTAGGAGTCCCACGCGAAGCGGTCGTCGCCGGACTGCTTGGCCAGGCCCGTCACCGACTTGTCGGAGAGCCCGATGTTCAGGACGGTGTCCATCATGCCGGGCATCGAGAACTTGGCGCCCGAGCGGACCGAGACGAGCAGCGGGTCGTTGGCCTGACCCAGCTTCTTGCCCATCTGCTTCTCAAGGGCGTCGAGGTGTGCACTCACCTCGTCGCGCAGCTCGACCGGCTCCTCGCCGCTGGCGAGGTAGGTCTTGCACGCCTCGGTGGTGATCGTGAAGCCCGGGGGGACGGGCAGGCCGAGGTTGGTCATCTCGGCGAGGTTCGCGCCCTTCCCGCCGAGAAGGTCCTTGAGGTCCCTGTTGCCCTCGGTGAAGTCGTAGACGAACTTCACGCCCGCATCGCTCTGCGTCGCTACGTGGGGATCTTTGTTTTCCGACACGGGTCTCGACTCCTCGAGGACTCGGTGGCTGCCCTGACGGCGAGGAACATACCCAGATCGAAGGCACCTGGGTACGTCCACTTGTGCGTCATACGGCTGTAACCACCCGTCCGCCAGTAGATCGAAAGTGACTCGGCGGTAGGTCCTCACGCAACGATGCGTTCAAGTCTTGAACGATCAACCCCTGTAGAACCAGGGATTTGCTCAGATGAGCAGAGAAATCTCAGATGTGAGTTCACCCTTTGAATGATCGAGCATTGGCACTGAGTGCCACCCCTTGGAGAAGTGCATTCGCCCAAGATCCGCTCATCTGAGCGCAACCCCTATCAGGGGTGGCGAGAATCACGCTGTCCGGAGGGGCCCGATGTCAGCATCCGGACCCCGATCCGGACGGTCGCGCCGCCGTCATACGCCGAGCGCCGCGAGCCGCTCCTCGGCCCGCCCCGGCGCGTACAGGTGCTCCACCACCAGCGCACCCGCCCCGACCAGGCCCGCACGCTCGCCGAGCCGCGATGTGACGATCTCCAGATGGGCCGTGGAGCGCGGCAGGGCCCGCTGATAGAGGAGTTCGCGCACGCCCGTGAGAAAGGGAGTTCCGGCCAGATCTCCGGCGATCATCAGTACCCCGGGGTTGAGCAGCGTGACGACGGTCGCGAGCACCTCGCCCACCCGGCGCCCCGCGTCCCGCGCGAGCCCGACGGCCTCCGGGTGCCCGGCGTCCAGGAGCGCGCGGACATCTGAGCCGGACGCCGCGGGGACGCCCGCCGCGCTCAGCTGAGCGGCCACCGCTCGCCCGCTGGCCACGGCGGCCAGGCAGCCGTAGGACCCGCACTTGCAGAGGGCGGCGGCACCCCGTGTCCCGTCCATGACCCGTATGTGGCCGATGTCCCCGGCGCCGCCGTCGATGCCCCGGTACACCGCGCCGCCGACGACGACGCCCGCGCCTATGCCGGTGGAGACCTTGACCAGGGCGAAGGCCGAGCACTGCCGGTAGGAGGCGCGCTGTTCTCCGTACGCCATGAGGTTGGCGTCGTTGTCGACGAGGACCGGGAGGTCGGCGGGGCCGCCCGTGTGCTCGGCGAAGGCGCGGCTCAGGCGGCCCCTTATGTCGTACCCGTCCCAGCCCGGCATGATCGGCGGCTGGACGACCCGGCCCGTCTCGCTGTCGACGGGGCCCGGCACGGCGAGCCCGATGCCGCACACCGTGTCCGGGGCCCGCCCTGCCTTGCGCAGCAGCTCGGCGAAGCGGGCGCCGAGCTCGCCGAGGACCGCGTCCGGGCCATCCTCGATCGACAGCGGGCCCGCGTGCTCGGCGACGATCTCGCCGGTGAGGCCCAGCAGGGCGGTGCGGGCGTGCCGGGTCTCCAGGTCGGCGGCGAGCACCACGGCGTGGGCGTCGTCGAACTCCAGGCGGAGCGCGGGGCGCCCCCCGAGCGGTGATCCTCCGGGACCGCCCGCCCCCTCGCGCAGCCAGCCCGCCCGGAAGAGCCGGTCGAGGCGCTGGCCGACGGTGGCGCGGGAGAGTCCGGTGACCTGCTGGAGGGCGCCGCGCGTGGTGGCCCGCCCGCTGCGGACCAGGTCGAGAAGGTCACCGGCGCCGGCGTGCGGTCCGCCCGTGCGCCCTCCCGGAGCCTGCCCCATGTGCCCTCCCGCCGACTGCCCCGCACGACCCTCGCGAACCGACCTGTCCGGCATCCACTCTCCCCTTGCGCTCATCAACTCCACGTTACATATTGAGTTTTGCGTGTTAAGTAGACGTAACCCTATGCTGGATAACACCAAACTGACAGGGCGTCGAGCCCCTCGGGGAGATCCGCGTGGACCGCACGAACGTGACCCGCACGAACGTGGGCCGCACAGCCCAGCTGACCGCCCGCCCCGTCACGCCGCCCTCGCTGCGCGAACGCGCCGCCGATGTCCTGTGGGCCAACTGGACGGGGACGTCGACCGTCCCCTCCCGTGACCTGTATCCGCACCAGTGGTCCTGGGACTCCGCGTTCATCGCCATCGGGCTCCGTCATCTCTCCCCCTTACGGGCCCAGTTGGAGCTGGAGACGCTGCTCTTCGCGCAGTGGGGCGACGGCCGCGTACCGCACATCGTGTTCAACCCCGCCGTCCCGCTGGACGCCTACTTTCCCAGCCCCGACTTCTGGCGCTCCACGACGGCGGGACGCACCGCCGGGGCGCCCGGTGCCGTGCAGACCTCCGGCATCGTGCAGCCGCCGGTGCACGCCCTCTCCGCCTGGCTGGTGCACCGGGCCGACCCGGGCCTCTCCCGGGCCCGTTCCTTCCTGGCCCGCGTGCGTCCGCGCCTCGCCGCCTGGCACGGCTATCTGCTCGGCAGCAGGGACGCGGGCGGCGCGGGGCTCGCCTCCGTGGTGCACCCCTGGGAGCAGGGCATGGACAACAGCCCTTGCTGGGACGCCCCGTTGAGCCGGGTGACCCCAGCCGACCCGGCCGCCTACCGGCGGGCCGACCTGGACCACGGGGCAGCGGAGGACCGGCCGACCGACCTCGACTACGGCAGATATGTGCGCCTGGCCGCCGACTACCGCGACCGCCGGTACGCGGACGGGGCGGGCGAGTTCGCCGTCGAGGACCCGTCCTTCAACGCGCTGCTCATCGCCTCCGAGTACGCACTGGCCCGTATCGAGGCCGAGTTGGGTCTGCCGGACGCGGCCGCCGGGCGCGCGGCCCGCGCTGACGCCCTGACCGGGGTCCTCGTGGAGCGGCTGTGGGACGCGGCGGAAGGCATGTTCTTCTGCCGCGACCAGCTCTCCGGGGAGCTGGTGCCGGAGCGCGGCGTCGGCGGTCTGGTCCCGCTGATCCTGCCCGCGCTGCCGCCGTCCGTGGCCGCCGCGCTCGTCCGCACCGCGCACGGACCGCACTTCGGGCTCGGCGGCGCGGCGCGCCTCGTGCCGAGCTACGACCTCGCCGGGAGCGCCTTCGACCCCCGTCGGTACTGGCGCGGGCCCGCGTGGTTCAACACCAACTGGCTGCTGGAGCGGGGACTTCGGCTGCGCGGCGAGCGGGCGCGGGCGGACGGTCTGCGGCGCGCGCTGCTCGATGTGGCCGGGGAGTCCGGGTTCGCGGAGTACGTGGACCCGTACACGGGGCGGGGCTGCGGTGCGCGCGGCTTCGGCTGGAGCGCCGCGCTCGCCCTGGATCTGCTGCTCGACGATCCCGCCGGGCGTGACCAGGGAGGGTTCGCGGATGAGGGAGGGTTCTGGGGATGACTGAGGGACATCAACTGCTGGTGCGCGGCGGCACGTTCGCCACCATCGGCGCGAGCGGCGACATCAGCGGGGTGCGCGGCAGCGGCACGGCTCCGGACGGGCTCTTCGTCCGTGACGCCCGGCATCTGAGCCGCTGGCAGCTGACGGTCGACGGGGCCGTCCCCGAGATCCTCACGCCGGTGTCGCGGGCCGACGCGGAGGCGGGCGCCGGGCGGTGCGTCCTGGTGCCGCGCGGCGGCCGGCAGGAGCCTCCCGCGTACACCGTCTTCCGTGAACAGGCCGTCACCGACGGCACGTTCGTCGAGTGCCTTCGGGTCACCAGCAATCGCGGGGTGCCGACGACCGTGCAGGTCGCGCTGACCGTCGACGCCGACTTCACCGACCAGTTCGAGCTGCGGGCCGACCACCGTACGTACGCGAAGACGGGCGCCGTCAGGTCGCGGCGGGTCATCGGCGGCGGCGACGAAGGACCGGTCCTGGGCATCGAGTTCGGCTACCGGCGGCGCGAGTGGCGCTCCTGTACGACCGTGACCGCCGAGCCGGCGCCGGACGCCGTCGAGGAGACCGGGACCGGTGCGCGGCGCCTCGTCTGGTCCCTCGGCCTCGACGCGCACGGCACCGCGGAGGTGGCACTGCGTGCCGCGGCGCAGCCGCACGGCGCGCCGGAACCACAGGTCCCGGACGCACCGTCGGACGCCGTGCGCCAACTCGCGGCCGCCGAGGACGACTTCACCTCCGGCGTGACGCTCCCCGGCGCCTGGCCCGAGCTGGCGGCCGCGTGCCGCCGCGGACTCGCCGACCTCGCAGCGCTCCAGGTCCCCGCGTCGGGACCGGACGGCGAGGCCCTGCGCGTCCCGGCGGCCGGCGTCCCCTGGTTCCTCACGCTCCTCGGCCGCGACGCCCTCCTGACCTCCCTCTTCGCGCTCCCCTATCTGCCGCGCCTTGCCGCGGCGACGCTGCCCGCGCTCGCCGCGACGCAGGCCACGGAGTCCACCGAGGGCGCGGTCGCCCAGCCCGGCAAGATCGTGCACGAGGTGCGGCACGGGGAGCTCGCCCACTTCGGGCAGGTTCCGTACGGGCGCTACTACGGCTCGGTCGACGCGACCCCGCTCTTCCTCGTGCTGCTCGGCGCGTACACGGAACAGTCCGGCGACACCGCCCTGGCCCGCCGCCTGGAGCCGCACGCGCGGGCCGCCGTCGGCTGGATCCTGGACCACGGCGGGCTCACCTCGCGCGGCTATCTCGTCTACCGCGCGGACAAGGGCGGCCTCGCCAACCAGAACTGGAAGGACTCCCCCGGCGCGATCTGCTCCGCCGACGGAAGCCGCGCCACGGGCCCGGTGATGGCGGCGGGCGCGCAGGGATACGCGTACGACGCGCTCGGCCGCACCGCCTGGCTGGCCCGCACCGTCTGGGACGACAAGGTGTACGCCGATCTGCTCACGCAGGCGGCCGCCGACCTGCGGGACCGCTTCCAGCGGGACTTCTGGATGCCGGGGCAGGGCTTCCCCGCGCTCGCCCTGGACGGTGACGGCAACCAGGTCGATGCCCTCGCGTCGGACGCGGGCCATCTGCTCTGGTCCGGCCTCCTGGACAAGGAGTACGGCGAGGCGGTCGGGCGCCGCCTCCTGGAACCGGACTTCTTCTCGGGCTGGGGCGTACGGACACTGGCCGCGGGCCAGGCGGCGTACCACCCGCTGTCCTACCACCGGGGTTCGGTGTGGCCGCACGACAACGCGCTGATCGCGCTCGGCCTCGCGCGCTACGGCCTGCACGACGAGGCGCGCACGGTGGCCCGCGCGCTCGTGGCGGCGGCGTCGACGGGCGACGACCGGCTCCCGGAGGTGCTTGCGGGGTACGGACGCGAGGCGTACCCGGGTCCTGTGCCGTACCCGCACGCCTGCGTACGGGAGTCCCGTTCGGCGGCGGCGCCGCTGGCCCTGCTCACGGCGGTGGGAGGGGCGTAGCGGCCACCGGGAGGTCCTTGCCGAGGCGGGCCAGCGGGGAGAAGGCCATGTACAGCGGGGACAGCGTGAGGGCGATCGCGGTCACCAGGAGGGCGGTGCGCAGTCCCCACTGCGCGGCGAGCAGGCCGCCGAGCAGCGAGCCGAGCGGGGTCAGGCCCATGCCCACGAAGTTGATCGTCGCGACGACCCGGCCCTGCATCCGGACCGGCGTGACGGCCTGCCGCACGGCCATGACGGTGACGTTGACGAGCTGGCTGAAGGTGCCGAAGACGAAGTTGACCGCCATGAGCGCTACGAGCGTGCCGGTGCCGGAGCCGTGCAGTGCCGGTACGCAGAGCAGCGCCCCGTCGGCGGCGACCGCCGAGGACACGAGCACCACGCCGTGGCCGAACCTTCCCGGCAGCCGTGCGGCGAGGAGCGAGCCGACGACGGCGCCGGGCCCCGTCGCCGCCAGTGCGAGACCCACATCGGCGCCCGACAGGTGCAGCCCGCGCGGCAGGAAGAGCAGATAGACGGTCATCACGGCGGCGAAGGAGAACTGGAAGAGGGCGGATGCGATGCCCACCGCCCGCAACGAGGCGTCAGCGACGACGAGTTGGAGCCCTTCGCGGATCTGCCGCCGGACGCTGGGGAGCCGCTCGGCGTGCCGGTCCCGGTCCGGCATCGGCTCATCGCGGCGGATCCGCCGGATCGAGCAGAAGGACAGCAGGAAGAAGAACGCGCAGGACACCGCGGCGGCCGGCGCCGAAAGGAGCGTCACCAGCGCACCGCCGAGCGCGGGACCGCCGATCCGCGCGGCGGATCTGCTGCCTTCGAGGGCGCTGTTGCCGCGTATCAACTGATCGTGGCGTACTAGCCGTACGAGAGAGGCCTGGTAGGCCACGTCGAAGAACACGCTGAGCGCACCGACGGCGAAGGCGACGACGAGCAGCGCCGGAACGCCGAGTACGCCGAGGAGGTACGCGGCGGGAAGCGCGGCCAGGGCGACGGCGCGGGCGAGGTCGGCGGACACCATCACCGTGCGGGCCCGTCTGCGGTCCACCCAGGCGCCCGCGAAGAGCGAGAGCAGCAGGATCGGCGCCTGTTCCACGGCGCGCAGGACGCCGAGCTGCCTGGGGCCCGCGTCCAGGGCGAGCACGGCGATGAGCGGCAGGATCACCTGGCCCGACTGTTCGCCGAGCTGGGATGCGGTCTGGCCCACCCAGAGCCGGCGGAAATCACGGTCACGCCACACGAAAGCCCCTGGAGATGCTGAAGACGGTGCGCGGGAAAGCTCGCCGTGCCGCAGCTCAAGGGCAGCACGCGATGACAGGTCGGTCGTGACCTACGAAGTCAGCGCGCGCTCGGGTGACCGGGCATCTCAGCTCCTGGGAGGGTCGGTTGTCAGGAGCAAGGCTAAGGGGTCTTGCCGAAGTGCGCTGCGGATCCGCGCCCCGAAAGGGGCGCGGGGAACTGCGCGACCAGCCACATCCTGCCCGCAGATGACGCACCGGCCTGCCAGCGGAGCGCTCAGCCGCAGGGGGACCGGCCCGGCAGGGATTTACGCGGCGGTCTCCGGCTCCGGGAGCGCCATCAGCTCGCGCCGGTAACTCCCGGCGAGCGCGGCCGCCTTGGGGCCGCCGAGTGCGGCGACGCCGATCAGCCGCGCGTCCCGGTAGTAGCCGTAGAGCACGTCACCGTCGTACGACTCCGGGTCCCCCTGCAGGAGTTGGCAGCGTTCGGCGAGCCCCGGCTGGCCGAACGACTGGATGCGCATCGCGAACTGGTCGCTCCAGAAAGTCGGCAGCGGCGCGAAAGGCCCCAGGCCGTGCTCCCCGCCGGTGAGCCCGGCGACCAGGACGCGGGCCGCGTGCTTCGCGCTGTCGGAGGGGATCGACCAGTGCTCGACGCGCCGCGCGACCGGCCCGTACCGGGGGTTGGGGAAGCGCGCCACGTCCCCGACGGCCACCGCGTGCGGGAGGCCGCCGATGCGCAGATGCTCGTCGCAGAGGATGCCGTCGGTGAGGTCGATCCCCTCGGTGGCGGCCAGCCACTCCGCGTTGGGCAGTGACCCGACGGCCTCGACCAGGACGTCGGCCGCGCATCTGGTCCCGTCGTCCAACATCACATGACCATCGGTGAGTTCGGCGACCAGGCGGCCCATGCGGAAGCGCACCCCGTACGCCTCGTGCCGCCCCCGCAGTACGCGCGCCAGGCCCTCGCCGAGCGCCAGGATCATCGGCTCGGCCTCCGGCGCGACGACCGTCACCTGGCATCCCGCCTTGCGGGCGGTGGCCGCCACCTCACAGCCGATGAAGCCCGAGCCGATCACCAACACCCGTACATCTTCGTCGAGTTCGGTGCGCAGTCCCGCCGAGTCCTCCAGGGTGCGCACGACGTGCCGGGGCGGTCCCCCGGTGAGTGGGAGCCTGCGTGGCCGCACCCCCGTGGCGGCCACCAGACCCTCGTACGCATGCGTCGAACCATCGGCCAGGGTGAGTGTGCGCGCGGCCAGATCGGCGGAGACGACCGCCGTGCCGAGCCGCCACTCGACGTCCTGGATGCTGGGTCGGTGACGCAGCGCCGTTACGGTCGCGGGCGCCTCGCCCGCGAGGACCTCCTTGGACAACGGAGGCCGGTTGTAAGGGAGATGGGGCTCGGCCCCGTACACGGTGATCGCTTCCTGCCAGCCCGCCGCGCGCAGTTGCTCCGCCGCGCGCAGACCGCCGAGCGACGCGCCGACGACGGCGATTCCCGCCGGGGCCACGGCGGGTCAGCCCTCGACCCGGATGGCCTGCAGCGGGCAGACGTCGGCGGCGTCCTCGGCGTCGGCGCGCAGCGAGTCGTCGGGCGTGGCGACGTACGCGAGACGGCCGTCGTCGTCGAGCGTGAACACGTCCGGCGCGGCGAAGACGCACTGCCCGTGGTCCTGGCAGACATTCATGTCGACGGTGATCCTGAGCATCTCAACTCCCTTCTGTACGGGCTTCTGTACGTGCTTCTGTACGTGCTTCTGTACGTGCTTCTGTACGTGGGTGGATCAGCGGCGCGGCGGACGGACGCCGCGGAACTCCCAGTCGCCGCCGAAGGCCGTCGAGACGACCTCCTCGGACTCGGTGGGCTGGGCGCCGACGTCGGAGCGGATCGCCGTCGGCCCCGTGACGATGCGGTTCATGAGCCTGCCGAGGCCTTCGGCCTCCACCTCGACGATGTCGCCCGGCGCGACAGGACGGGAGTTGGCGGGGGTGCCGGACAGGAGCACGTCGCCGGGCTCCAGCGTGATCGTGCGGGCGATGTCGGCGACGAGATAGTGCATGTCCCACTCCATCTCGTCCGTCGAACCGTCCTGCACGAGCCACCCGTTGACGTACGTCCGCAGGTACTTGCCGTGGAAGTCCCAGCCGGTGACGAGTCCGGGGCCGAGCGGGCAGAGCGTGTCGGAGCCCTTGACGCGGAGCATCGAGCCGGCGTCGGTGTCGCGGAAGTCGTGCAGGCCGTAGTCGTTGGCGACGGTGTATCCGGCGATGTACGCGCCCGCGTCGGCGGGCGCGATGTTGCGGCACGTACGGCCGATGACGATGCCGATCTCGCCCTCGTAGTTGAGGTACTTGCAGCCGTCGGGGCGGACCACCGCACCGCCGTGGGCGTTGAGGGCGGAGACGGGCTTGTGGAAGAAGGTGGGAGCGGGCGGCAGGCCGATCCCGAACTCCTCGACCCTGCTGCGGTGGTTGAGGTGCACGGCGATGACCTTGGAGGGGCGTACGGGAGGCAGGTGGCTCGCTTCGGCCGCCTTGACGCGGCGGCCGTCGGCTGCGACCAGTTCATCGCCCTCGCGCACGACCTGGACGGCGGCTCCGCCGAGGAGGATCCGGCGGTATTCGGTGGTGGTGGTGGTGGTGTCGCTGCTGTCCGTCATGCGCTGGCCTCGGCCTCCATATCGGGGACGGCCGTCCAGCCTCCGGCGGGGCGGTCGAACCACAGGTGCATCTGTCCGGTGCCGACCGAGTTCTCGTACGCGCTGTAGGCGCGACCGGCGGCAGAGCACTGCTCTTCTCCGAGAGCACCGATCATCATCAGGTAGTGCCCGAAGCGCGCCTCGGGCTTGTGGGTGAGGAACTCCGGCATGGTGCGCAGGACTTGCGCGTGGTCGCCGCGCTCCAGCCACGCGATGCGCTGCTCGTCGGCGGCCCGCGCCTCGGGCGTACGGATGTGGCTGAGCCCGCTCGACTCGTGGTCGCGCAGCTGTCGCAGCGGCCAGAAGGTGTGCGAGAGGGCGCCGGACGCGATGAGGAGCACCTTGCGGTCGGGCAGCGCGGCGATGCCGTCGGCGAGCGCGCGGCCGAGCCGCAGATGGTCCTCGGTGTCTCCGGTCTGACAGACCCCGATCGAGACCCATTTCCTGGCGGGGAGGCCTTCGCCCAGGTACTTCCAGAGATTGATGGTGGCGTAGTACACGGGCAGGTACGGGTCGTCGATCGGGGTGATCCAGGTGCCGTGCCGCTCGGCGAACTGGGCGACGGAGTGGGCGAGTTCGGGGTCTCCGGGATAGTCGTACGGCATCCGGCTCATGCCGCGCGGCAGCTCCTCGGAGGTGTAGAGCCCGGCACGCCGGTCCTGTGCCGAGACGACGAACTCGACGGTGGTCGCCCAGTGCGAGTCGAGCACGACGACGGTGTCGTACGCGAGCGTCTCGAAGACCTCCTCGCGCAGCCGCCGCAGGCCGGGCACGAGGCTGATCTCGCGGCCTTCGTTGAGCTCTTTGCGGGTCTCCTCGGGGAGCACGATGGTCGGCACGTGGGCGAGCAGACCCGCCCCGACGATCTCACCCATGGCGGACCCGACCTTCCCCAAGCTCTCGGCTCCGCTCGAGCAGGGGAGGCCCCACTGGCGCTGTCACGGTGTTCTTCAGATCGCAGTAGAAGTCGAAGGACCAGTCGCCGCCCTCGCGCCCGATGCCGGACTGGCGGGAGCCGCCGAAGGGTGCGGAGAGGTCGCGTACGAAGAAGCAGTTGACCCAGACCGTTCCGGCGACGAGCCGTGCGGTGACCCGGCGGGCGCGGTCGTGGTCGCCGGTGGCGAGGGTGGCCGCGAGACCGAAACGGGTGCCGTTGGCGAGGCGCACGGCCTCGTCCTCGTCGCCGTCGGGAAAGGTCTGGAGGGTGAGGACGGGCCCGAAGACCTCCTCCTGGACGATCTCGGAGTCCTGGGCGACGTCGGTGAGGAGGGTGGGGAGGTAGTAGTTCCCGCCGAGGCGCGCCATCAGTTGCTCGTTGGGGCCGCCGCCTACGACGGCTTTGGCGCCCGCGTCCAGGGCGCGCCGCACGAATCCGTCGACGCGCTCGATGTGCCGGGGGTCGATGTTGGGCCCGAGATCAGTGCTCTCGTCGCGTGGATCTCCCTGGGTCAACTTCGTTACCCGGTCAAGAAAGAGACCGAGGAAGGCATCGCGTACGGATTCCTCGACCAGGATGCGCGTGGCGGCCAGGCAGACCTGCCCCGCGTTGTCGAACTGCTCGACGGCGAGATCGGCGGCCAGCTCCAGATCGGCGTCGGCGAAGACGAGCAGCGGCGACTTGCCGCCGAGTTCGAAGCTGCACGGCACGAGGTGCGCGGCGGCCGTCTCCGCGATGCGCCGCGCGGTCGGCACGGACCCGGTGAAGCTGATCCGGCGCACGTCCGGGTCGGCGGTGAGCGGCGCCCCGACCTCGACCCCGTACCCCTGCACGACGTTGAGAACCCCGGGCGGAAGGCCCGCCTCGTGCGCGATGTCCGCGAGGAGCGAGGCGGTCAGCGGGGTCCACTCGGCGGGCTTGAGCACGACGGTGGAGCCGGCCGCGAGCGCCGGCGCGACCTTCCAACTGGCCAGCATCAGCGGGGCGTTCCACGGCGTGATGAGGACGGCGGGTCCCGCCGGATCCCAGCTCACGTGATTGACGTGCCCCCGGGTCTCGAAGTCGTCGTGGGCGAGGGCCAGCAGGCGGTCGGCGAAGTAGCGGAGGTTGTGGGCGACGCGGGGCATGACGCCGCGGCGGTGCGAGCGCAGCAGGGCGCCGTTGTCGGTGGTCTCGACGATCGCGAGGTCCTCGGTGCGGGCCTCGACCCCGTCGGCGACGGCGTGCAGGAGCCGGGCCCGTTCGGCGGGCGGGGTGGCGGCCCAGCCGGGAAAGGCGGCATGGGCGGCGGCCACGGCGGCGCGCGCCTCGGCGGCACCGCCGCGGGCGATCTCGGCGAGCGGCGCGCCGTCGATCGGCGAGCGGTCGGTGAAGGTGGCGGCGGATGCGACGCGTTCGCCGCCGATCCAGTGGCGGGTGTCGACGGGGATGCCTGCGACGATCGCGAGGGGTGAGATGGGCGCGGCGTCCGGGGCCTCCAGGGCGTCCGGGGCACGCGGGGCGTCGGCCGGTGGTCCGGGAGCGGGGGGAGCCATGGCATCCTCCAGTTCGCCAGTTCGTTTGAACCCAAACAACATTATGAGCGCGGAGTCGGTCGGGTCAACCCCTCGATGGGGGCGCAGTGTTGGACTACCGTTTGAGACCAAACGAATTGCGCCACTCCCCCTCCGGAGGCATCCATGCCGGACGACGCCCTGTCCACCAGCAGCCACCAGGACTGGATCCGGCGGGCCGACGCGCTCGTCCCCGAGCTGCCCACCCGGCACCGCGTCGCGGGCGCCGATGCGGACGGTTCGGGCGGCGCGTTCCCCGTCGTCTCACCCCGCGACGGCCGCACCCTCGCGCTGGTCGCGGACGCGGGCGAGAAGGAGGTGGACCTCGCGGTCGCCGCCGCCCGCCGGGCCTTCGACACCGGGCCGTGGCCGCGCCTCTCCCCCGCCGACCGGGGCCGGACCCTGCTGCGGATCGCTGCTCTCATCGAGGAGCACCGCTCCACTCTCGCCCTCACGGTCACCCTGGAGAACGGCAAACCGATCTCCGAGTCGTACGCGATCGAGCTGCGCGCCCTGGCGAACACCTTCCGCTGGTACGGCCAGCTCGCCGACAAGCTGACCGACACGTCCCCGCACACGGAGCCCGACACGCTGGCCCTCGTCACACGGGAACCCTCCGGCGTCGTCGGCGCGGTGGTCCCCTGGAACTTCCCGCTCACGCTCGCCGCCTGGAAGCTGGCCCCGGCGCTCGCGGCGGGCTGCACGGTGGTCCTCAAACCCTCCGAACTCACGCCCCTGTCCGCCCTGTTGCTCGGCAGGATCGCCGACGATGCGGGGCTGCCGCCCGGCGCCCTGAACGTCGTCGCGGGCGACGGCCCGACCGCGGGCCGCGCGCTCGGCCGCCACCCTGGCGTGGACGTCCTCGCGTTCACCGGCTCCACGGCCGTGGGCCGCCACTTCCTGCGCCACGCCGCCGACTCCAACCTCAAGCGGGTCTGGCTCGAGCTCGGCGGCAAGTCCCCCAACATCGTCCTGCCCGACGCCCCCGACCTGGCGGCGGCAGCGGCCACCGCGGCCTGGGGCATCTTCTTCAACCAGGGCGAGATGTGCACGGCGCCCTCGCGGCTGCTCGTGCACGAGTCGGTGGCGGAAGAGGTGACGGCGGCGGTCGTCGAGCGGGCCGGGACGCTGCGGGTCGGCGATCCCCTGGACCCGGCCACGGAGATGGGGGCGCTGGCCGGTACGGCGCGGGTGGACTCCGTCCAGGAGCATGTACGCCGGGGCGCGCAGGACGGTGCCCGGCTGCGCGCCGGGGGCACCCGGCTCGAAGTCGTCCCTGGCGGCAGCTACTTCTCCCCCACGGTCTTCGACCAGGTCACCCCGCAGATGCCCCTGGCCCGCGAGGAGATCTTCGGCCCGGTCCTCGCCGTCCTCACCTTCGGCTCACTCGACGAGGCGGTCGCCCTCGCCAACGACACGGCGTACGGCCTCGCGGCCGGGCTCTGGACCTCGGACCTGTCGACCGCGCACACGGTGGCGCGCCGGCTGCGGGCGGGCACGGTGTGGGTCAACTGCTACGAGGAGGGCGACGTGACGGTGCCGTTCGGCGGCTACAAGCAGTCGGGGAACGGGCGGGACAAGTCGCTGCACGCGCTGGAGAAGTACACGGAGCTGAAGACGACGTGGATCCAGCTTTGATCGGGGGAGCTTGAGGACGAACCCGGCGGAGCCGGTGACGACGGTACGCAGGACTCTGGTCAGTCGACGCTCCGCACATGCCGCAACAGCACCATCGCCGCGACGGCCAGGACGGCGACGACGGCCGCGGCGACACCGGCGGCGAGGTTCAGTCCCCCGGTGAACGCCTCACGGGCAGGTTCGATGACCTGGGCGCCCAGCGGCCCCGGCAGCTCACGGGCCACGGCCTCGGCACCGGTCAGGGTGGATCCGGCCGCCCCCGAGGCAGCCCCCGAGAGGCCGTCCGGGAGCGTGCCGGTGATCTCGTTCCGGTACGCGGCGGTGACGACGCTGCCGAGACCGGCGACGCCCAGCGCGATGCCGAACTCCATCCCCGTCTCCGACATCGCCGCGGCCGAACCGGCCTTCTCCGGCGGGGCCGAGCCGACGACCAGATCGGTGCCGAGCACCATCATGGGACTGATGCCGGTGTAGACGAGTACGAAGCCGGTCACCAGTAGCGGCAGCCCGCCGGCACTGTCCACCTGGGTGATGAGCCCGTAGCCGAGCACCGAGATGAGCAGCGCGCCTCCGACGACGTGACCGGGACGCACCTTTCGCGTGATCACCGGCGTCAGCGAGGAAGCGGCGATCAGCGCGACCGCCGCGGGCAGGAGCCACAGACCGGCCTCGATGGGAGAGAGGCCCTGGACCAGTTGCAGATACTGGGTGATGAACAGATAGAGACCGCCCATGGTGCCCAGGCCGAGCAGCAGGACCAGCAGCGCGGCGCTGAACGCCCGGTTCCTGAACAGCCGCAGGTCCAGCAGCGGATCGGCAAGACCGCGCTGGCGGAACACGAACAGCAGGCCCAGGACCGTACCGATCACCATCGCAGCGACTGACAGTACGTCAAATCCATGCTCGGCAAGGCGCTTGAGGCCGTACACGACCGGAAGCACCGCACCGAGCGACAGCGCCACGCTGGCCGGGTCGACGCGGCCCGCTCCCGGATCCCGGTACTCCGGCAGCAGCAGCGGCGCGGCCACGACGAGCACGACCATCACCGGTACGCCGAGCAGGAACACCGAGCCCCACCAGAACCGTTCGAGGAGCGCACCACCCAGGACGGGGCCGACCGCGATCCCGACGGAGAAGCAGGTCACCCACACACTGATGGCAACGCCGCGCTGCCGGGGGTCCTTGAACATATTGCTGATCAGGGCCAGCGAGGAGGGCATCAGCGTGGCGCCCGTGATGCCGAGCAGCGCACGGGCGGCGATCAGCATCTCGGGGCTGGTGGACGTCGCGGCGAGGACCGAGGCTGCGCCGAATCCGACCGCCCCGATCATCAGCAGCTTGCGGCGGCCGATCCGGTCGCCCAGCGTTCCCATCGTCACCAGGAGGCCCGCGATCATGAACCCGTAGATGTCGACCGCCCACAGCAACTCCGTGGCGCTGAACCGGAGATCGGCGCTGATCTCGGGGACGGCGAGGTTCAGCACGGTCGCGTCCAGTGCCAGCAGAATCGTGGGCAGCGTGAGCACGAGGAGCCCGAGCCATTCCCGGGGCCCGGCCCTGAGAGCCGCGTCGGCTCGGGTGTCTGTGGTCATGGGAACCCTCCGTGGTCCGTGGTGCGTCCGCGCCCAGGTGTTCCGGGCGCCGTCCGAGCTTGCGACGGGGCACTCTCCGTCCACTCACCACGCACTCACGGTCGACTCCCGGCCGACTCCGGGCACGTCATGGCGCCGAGTGGCAGGTCACGGCGCTGAGCGACACGTCACGGCGCTGAGTTACCGTGACGCCATGCGATTCGGGGTGCTGGGGCCGCTGGCCGTATGGACGGCGGACGGCCGTCCGGTCGTCGTTCCCGGGCTCAAGACCCGCGCCCTGCTGGCCGATCTGCTGATCCACGAAGGGAGGCCCGTATCCGCGGACCGGCTGATCGACGACCTGTGGGGCGAGGGCGAGTACCCCGGCAATCCGTCCGCCGCCCTGCAGTCCAAGATCTGGCAGCTGCGGCGGGTGCTCGAAGACGCCGAGCCGGGGGGCCGTGAGCTGGTGCGGCTGCAGGGGAACGGCTATCTGCTGCGTACGGCCCCCGAGAACGTCGACGCGGGCCGGTTCGCCGCGCTGACGGCCCGCGCCGGGGCGGTCGACGAGCCCCGGGCCCGTGCCGCCCTGCTGTCCGACGCCCTCGCACTGTGGCGGGGCAACGCGTTCACCGGCTTCGAGGACACGGGGTTCGCGCGGCCCGCGGCCGCCCGCCTCGAAGAGGCCCGGCTCTCCGCGGTGGAGGCGCATGCCGTGGCCCGGATCGAGCTGGGTGAATACGGCGCGGTGGCAGGTGAGTTGGCCGAGCTGGTGGTGGAGTACCCGCTGCGCGAAGGGCTGCGCGCGGTCCAGATGCGCGCGCTCTACGGCGCGGGCAGGACGAGCGAAGCCCTGGCCGGCTACCGGGAACTGAGGACCCGCCTGGCCGAGGAGGGCCTGGATCCGGGCCCCGAACTCGACGCCCTGCAGCAGGCCATCCTGCGGCAGGACCCGGCGCTGGGGACCACACGCGCCACCGCACGCACCGCCACGTCCACCCCCGTACCCACATCCGCACCCGCACCCGTGGACCGGCCACGGCGCCCGCCCACGAACCTGCCCGCACCCGTGAATGAACTGGTCGGCCGCCAGGGGGCGGTGGCCGAGGTGAAGTCGCTGTTCGCCACCGCGAGGCACCTGACGCTGACCGGTTCCGGCGGTGTGGGCAAGACCCGGCTCGCGCTGGAGACGGCGGCGCAGCTTTCGGGTGATTTCCCCGACGGCGTCTGGCTGGTCGAACTGGCCTCCCTGAGCCGCACCAGCACAGGCACAGGCACCAGCACCGGCACCAGCACCACCGACGCGCTGCCCCCAGTGGCAGAGGCCGTCATGACGGCCCTCGGCATCCGGCAGGAGGCGCCCGCCCCCGCCGGCCGACCCTCGTCGTCGGCCGACCGCCTCGCCGAGGCACTGAGCGAGAAGCGGCTCCTGCTGGTCCTGGACAACTGTGAGCATGTCGTCGACGCGGTCGCCGAGTTGGTCTCCTTGCTGCTCCGACGCGCACACGGGCTGCGCGTCCTGGCCACCAGCCAGGAATCGATCGGAATCTCCGGTGAGACGGTCTGGACCGTGCCCCCGCTTGACGTGCCCGGCACCCCGGACGAGACGGAGCTCGCGGCCGTCGCACGATCCAGCGCGGTACAGCTCTTCTCCGCGCGGGCCGCCGCCGCGGCACCCGGCTTCGTCCTGGACGCGGACAACGCCCGGGACGTCGCGGTGATCTGCCGTCGCCTCGACGGGATACCGCTGGCACTCGAACTCGCCGCCACCCGGGTGCGGGCCCTCGGCGTACCGGGTCTGATCGCCCGTCTCGACGACCGGTTCCGGCTCCTGGCCACCGGGTACCGAGGGGCGCCGCCCCGGCAGCGGACGCTGCGGGCGATGATCGACTGGAGCTGGGAGCTGCTGACCGGACCGGAGCAGGCCGTGCTCCGGCGCCTCGCCGTGCACGGCGAAGGCTGCACGCTGGAAGCCGCGGAGGCGGTCTGCGCCGGGGACGGCGTACCGCCGCAGGACGTACTCGACCTGCTCGCGCGCCTGGTGGACCGCTCGCTGGTCGTCATGGCGGGCGGCGGCGACACCCTTCGCTACCGGCTCCTGGAATCGGTCGCCGACTATGGCCTGGCCCGGCTGCACGAGGCCGGGGAGTCCGAGCGTGTGCGCCGCAGGCACCGCCACTACTACACGGGGCTCGCCGAGCTGGCGGCACCTCGGCTGCACGGCCGCGACCAGCGGCGCCAACTGCGGCTCCTGGACGCGGAGGCCGCCAACTTCCGCCGCGCCCTCCAGGACGCGGCGGACCACGACGCCGCCGACGATGCGCTGCGACTGGTCGACGCACTGACCTGGTACTGGTTTCTGCGCGGTCGGCTCCGCGAAGCCGGCAGGTCCCTGGACGCCGCGCTGGCCGTGCGGCGTGGCGAACCCGCCACGGGCCCGGCGTCGCAGACGTCGCAAGTTTCGCAGGCGTCCCTGCGGGCCCAGGTCCGGGCCTGGCGGGCGGGCTTCGCCGTACTCGTCGGAGACGGTGTGGACCGGACGGAGTGGGGCCCGGCCGCCGCGGCGCTCGCCGAGGACGTCACGGACCGGCGCGACGGGGCAAGGGCCCGGTGGTTCCTGGGCTTCGCCCTGTTCGGTGTGGGCCGGCAGGCGTCGAGCGAGGAGCTCATCGAACAGGCGCTGGAGGGCTTTTGCGCCGTCGGCGACCGGTGGGGGATCGCGGCGGCCCTGAGCGTACGGGCCAATCAGGCCCACATCCGGGGCGACCTCGGCAGACTCGAACACGACGGCCGGCAGAGCGCGGCACTCTTCGCCGAACTCGCCGACGGATGGGGTCAGTTGCAGACCGTCGAGCCCCTTGCCTCGCTGGCCCAGATGACCGGCGACCACCCACGGGCGGCGCGGCTGCACCAGGACGGTCTGCGCATGGCCGAGGATCTCGGCCTGTGGCCGGAGGCCGCGGACCGGCTTTCCGGACTCGGCAGCACCGCCACGCTGACCGGGGACCACGCCGCGGCACGGGAGTTCCACGAGCGGGCCAAGCGCCTCGCGGCGGAGCACAGCTTCAAGCCGGGAGAGATCCACGCCGAGGTCGGACTCGGCCTCGGCGCCCGCCGCGAGGGACGGCTCGACGCCGCCGAGGCCCATCTGCGCCATGTGCTCCAGTGGCTCTCCCGGATGGCCTTCGAACCGGGGCGCGCGCTGGTCCTTGCCGAACTCGGCTTCATCGCCGAGCAGCGCGGCGACGCGGCGAACGCCCTGCGGCTGCACCGGGACGGCTGGGCCGCAGCGCGGCAGACGGGAGACGCCCGGGCCCTGGCGCTGGCCCTGGAAGGCCTGGCGGGAGCACACGCCCTGGCGGGCCGCCCCGCGCGGGCCGCCCTGCTGCTCGGAGCCGCGCACGCGGCCAGGCACTCCGTGGCGATGCCGCTCCCCGCCGCCGAACGAGGCGACGTGGACCGGATCACCGAGGCCGTACGCGGCTCACTGGACGAGGACACCTACCGGGCCGCATGGAGGCGTGGGCGCACGATGCCCCCTGAAGAAGCACTGCCCTGAGGCGCGCCGAGCCTCGTGCCCGGCCCCCCCCGGAGGTCACGCCTTCGCCCGCCGCCCGCTCCTGCGCGGCACCGGCTCGGCCCCGTCGAGGAGTTCGGTCCTCCGCTCCTCGCCCTTCTCCTCCGTCCGCACCACGATCTTCCGGAGGAGATCCGCCAGCGTCCGGCACTCCGCGTCCGTCAGCCCCTCGGTGACGAACGCCTCCTCCCCGTTGAAGGCGGGGAACACCTCCTCCATCAGCCGCTCCCCCTCCGCCGTGAGCCGCAGCAGCGCGAGCCGGCCGTCGTCCGGATGCCCCCGCCGCTCCAACAGCCCCCGCCCGGCCAGCGTCCGAGCGACCCCGGTCAGCGTCCCCTTGGAGATCCCGGCCTCCTCCGCGACGTGACGGGTCTCCATCTCCCCCCAGATCCAGACCACATACAGCACCACGAACGACGTCCACGTCAGCTCGGCGCCCCGCAGCACCGAGTTCTCGAAGTGCTGGCGCACGGCCGCCGCGGCGCGGTAGATGTTCGCGACGGCGGCCATCTGCTCGTACTTGACGGGCGTGCCGCCGAGCTTGGCCCGGACCGCCTTCTCGGTCTCGCGGATGGAGCGGTAGCCCGTCACGTGCGTGTCCCCTCGTTCCTGTGTTTCCGGCCGTCGTTCCTGTGGTTCCGGCCGACGGGCCCAGTCTCCCAACACCCTTGCCGGGGCGCATGCGCGTCCGTACCATCAGCGCCACTCGAATCTCGTACGGGCTCAAACGATTACGGACTCAAACGATAACGCGTTTCCGGTGGAAACGCCCTCCCCTCCCCGGAGTCCCGGCATGACCGTCGATCAGCACGGCGCGCCATCCCCCGCGCCGCCCCTCTCCTCCCCGGCCGCACCCCGCCGACGTATCGGCGTGACGGGCATCGTCTTCTTCGTCGTCGCCGCGTCGGCCCCCCTCACGGTGGCCGCGGGCGGCATACCGCAGTCCCTCGGGGTCACCGGAATCCTCGGCATCCCCCTGCTCTATCTCCTCATCGGCGTCGTCCTCGCCCTCTTCAGCGCCGGATACGCGGCGATGAGCAGGCACATCACCGGCGCCGGCGCGTTCTACGCGTACACCGCGCAGGGGCTCGGCCGCACCGCGGGCGTCGGCGCGGCCTTCGTCGCGCTGCTCGCGTACAACGCGATGCAGATCGGCATCGCCGGCCTCTTCGGCGCGACGACCGCGCAGTTCATCGAGTCCAAGACCGGCGCGGACATCCCCTGGTGGGTGCTGGTGTTCGCCTGCACGGCGGTCGTCGGGGCGCTCGGGTACCGGCGGGTGGACCTGGGCGTGAAGGTGCTCGCCGTGCTGCTCGTGCTCGAATTCGGCACCGTACTCGTCTTCGACATCGGGCAGTTCGCCGACGCCCCCGATGGCATTTCAGCAACCCCCCTCACCTGGGGCGCCGCCACGGACGGCTCGCTCGGGGTGGCGCTGTGCTGCGTGTTCGCCGCGTACATGGGTTTCGAATCGGCCGCGCTCTACAGCGAGGAGTGCCGCGATCCGCGCCGGACGGTGGCACGCGCGACGTACATCGCGGTCGGCCTCATCGGTGTCTTCTACGCGGTCACGGCGTGGGCGATGATCAGCGGCGCGGGCACCGGGCAGGCCACGAAGGTCGCGGCCGAACAGGGCCCGGAGATGCTGTTCTTCCTCTCCGACCGGAGCGACGGCCTGGGCACCACCTTCTCCGACTTCGCGCAGCTCTTCCTCATCACCAGCCTGCTCGCCGCGCTGCTCTCCTTCCACAACGCCGTTGCCCGGTACGTCCGTTCACTCGGCCGGGAGGGTGTGCTGCCGCGCGGGCTCGGCGCGCTGCACCGGCGGCACGGTTCGCCACACCGGGGCTCGCTGCTGCAGACGGCGCTCACGGTCGTCGTCATCGCCGTGTTCGCCCTGGCGGGGCGCGACCCGGTGGCGGACGTCTTCACCTGGCTGACCAACCTCGGCGCGCTGGGCGTGATCCTGCTGCTGCTCGCCACGTCGGCCGCGGTGGTCGGCTACTTCGCCCGCCGCCGCGAGCTGAGCGAGCCGCTGTGGCACCGGCTGATCGCGCCGGTCCTTTCGGGCGTCGCGCTCGCCGTCATCTTCTGGCTCGCACTGACCAACTTCAGCGTGCAGCTGGGGGTTTCGTCCGGGAACCCACTGCGGTGGATCCTGCCGTGCCTGATCCTCATCGCGGCCGCGGCGGGGATCGCATGGGGCCTGTATCTGCGGAAGTTCCGCCGACGGACGTACGAGGGGATCGGGGCGGCGGCGGGTCCTGCCGGGGAGTAGCCCTACAAGGCCCGCTCCAGCAGCGTTCCGCCGTTCCAGACCACCCCCACCTGCCGGTAGTACGCCCCGATCGGCTCCTCGACGGCGAGGACGGACAGCTCCTCCGTCGGCGCGTCGAAGAGATCGAGCTCGGCGTCACCGACCCACGCCTGGCCGCCCTCGAAGGACGCCGCACCGGAGGCGACGAGTTCATCCAGCGCGAGCCCTTTCCCGTCGATGGCGGGGAGTTGGCGGTGGTGGGCCATGGGGTGGGCGTTGACGAAGCCGTTCGTCTCCGAGGGTTCGCGCAGGGTCACCACGGCCTGCGCGACGCGCCGGTCGGCGGCGGCGAGCGTGGCCCCGAAGGCTGCGCCTGCCGCGATGCGAGGGGCGGGTCCGTAGGGGTGCGGCCGGGTCATATGGATGGACCCGAGCTTCTTCGGATACCCCTGATGGATCCCCCTGGCGACGGCGAAGTCCTTGTCGACCCAGATGAAGACGCAGCGCGAGTACGTACGTCCGCGATAGCCGCAGCGCACGACGGCGAAGCACTCCTTGTACTGGGCGCGGACCGGGTCGAGCAGCTCCGCCCCGCTGTCCCCGCAGGACTGCCAGTCGGCCCAGATGAGCGCGACGGCACCGGGATCCTCGGGCGCCAACTCCAGTATTTCCGGAAGGAGTTCACGAACCCTGGCCGGGTCGGTCCGGTACTCGACGGTGAGAAGGTCACCCGAGTAGCGCCAGGGCGGCGCGGGGATGAGGGCGGAACGCCCCGTCGCGGTCCGGGGCGGGAAGAATCCTTGAACTCCGGCCATGGGAGGGCTCCTTGGACGTACGCGGTCGCACTTGTTTGACCCCGTACGATATGCCTTCCCGACCCTCCTGTCACGAGCGGCCACCCCTGCGGCCCCTCCCTGCTCCGGGGGCACAATTCCCCGCCACCCCCTTGCCCCGAACCCCACCGGCTCCTATCGTTTGGTCTCAAACGACAGCCGCGCGAAAGGCTGGACCACGGGTGAGTGAAGCAACCGCAACACCCCGCAACCAAGCCGCCGGGAGCCCCCAAGTCGCCGAAACGGTCGACGCGCTCCGCGCCCAGGGCACCGACATCGTCCGCGTCATCTATCCCGACCTCATCGGCGCGGACCGGGGCCGCGACATCCTCGTGAGCCAGCTGCCCGGCGCCTGCGGGCACGGCCTCTCCTTCTGCCGCGCGGTCTACCACACCACCCCGCGCGGCGACGTCGTCCCCGTCACGGGCGGCCTCGACGCGGGGCTCCCCGACGTCTCCGTACGCCCCGATCTGGACACCCTGCAGGCGCTCCCCTGGGAGCCCGGCGTCGCCTGGTGTCTCGGGGACACCTTCGATCCCGCCACCGGCGAGCCCACCCCGGAGTCACCACGCGCCTTGTTGCGGCGGGTACTCGAGACCGCCGCCGAGCACCCCGCGGGCCCGCTCACCCCCGTGGTCGGCCCCGAGCTGGAGTACTTCCTGTGCGAGGCCGACCCCGCCACGACCGCCGGCTGGTCGGCGTACGGCGGCGCCACCGGGAACGTGTACAGCGCGGGACGGCGCGGCGACCCGGACGGTCATCTGCTGCGCACCCTGCGGCAGTTGGCCGAGCTCGGCATCGGCGCGATCGCGGGCAACCACGAATTCGACGGCGGGCAGTTCGAGATCAACCTGGACCACTCCGAGGCCCTGGACGCCGCCGACCGCGCCTTCCGTTTCAAGGCCGCCGTCAAGGAGACGGCCCGCCGCGAGGGACGCCTCGCGACCTTCATGGCCAAGCCGTTCAACGCACTCGGCGGCTCCGGCTTCCATCTGCACATCTCGCTGGCCGACGCCGCGGGACGCAATGTCTTCGAGGACGCCGGCGCCCCCGACGGGCTCTCCGCGACCGCCCGGCACGCCATCGCCGGACTCCTGGCGCACGCACCCGCCCTCAGCGCCCTGCTCAACCCCACCATCAACTCGTACAAACGCTTCGGACCCGACACCCTCGCCCCCTGGCTGATCGACTGGGGCCTCGACAACCGCAGCGCGATGCTCCGGATCCCGCCTGAGCGGGGGTCAGGAACCCGCCTCGAACTGCGACTTGGCGACGCGTCCGCCAACCCCTACCTCGGCATCGCGGGCGCCGTGGCGGCCCTCCTCCTCGGCATCCGCGACAAGCCGGAGCCGCCCGCACCGCTGGAGGGCTACGGCTACCAGGAGGACTCCGCGCCCCGCCTCCCCGGCACGCTCGGCGCGGCCCTCGACGCCCTGGAGGCCGACGAGGCGCTCACCGGGCTGCTCGGCGACGGCTTCACCGGCGCCTTCCTCACGTACAAGCGCAACGAGATCGAACGCTTCCAACAGCACATCACCGACTGGGAGTTCACGGAGTACGCCTTTCTCATCTGAACCTGACCGCACCCACCGTGAGTAGGAGTACGTCCCATGAGTACGGTCACGAGCGCCGCCGCGCCCCTAGCCCTCTCCGACGTCGACCTCGCCGACAACGACCGCTTCACCGACGGCACCCTGCCCTGGCGGATGTTCGACGTGCTGCGCCGCGAGGACCCCGTCCACTGGCAGCCCGAGCCCGCGCCCAACTCCGGCTTCTGGGCGGTCACCCGGCACGCGGACATCGTGCGCGTCGACCGCGACCCGGAGACCTTCACCTCCGAGCGGTTCACCAACCTCGAAGAGGTCGACGAGGACTTCATCGCCCTTCGCCGCTCCCTCCTGGAGACCGACGGCCTGCGCCACCGTGCGCTGCGGCTGATCCTGCAGAAGCAGTTCACCGCGCGCTCGGTCGCGACGTACGAGACGTTCCTGCGCGGCCTGACCGCCCGCACCCTGGACGCAGCGCTGCCCAAGGGCACCTTCGACTTCGTCAAGGAGGTCTCCGCCGACTTCCCGATCAACGTCCTCGCGCGGATGCTCGACGTCCCCGAGGAGGACACCCAGCAGCTCATCGACTGGGGCAACCGCATCATCGGCAACACCGACCCGGACTACGCCGACGTACTCCTGGAGAGCGCGGAGAGCGAGCGGTACCGCAATCTGCCGTTCCGCTCCCCCGCCGCGCTCGAAGTCTTCGCGTACGGAAGGGAGTTGGCGGCGAAGCGGCGCGGCGGCGACGGTACGGACCTGGTGAGCACGCTGGTCAACAACTCGCCCAAGGACGGCGTCCCGCTCTCCGCCACCGACTTCGACAACTACTTCCTGCTGCTCGTCGTCGCCGGCAACGAGACGACCAGGCATGCCATTTCGCACTCCATGCTCGCGCTGATCGACCACCCGGACGAGCGCGCCAAGCTCACCGCCGACCCCACCCTCATCCCGGGCGGCGTCGAGGAATGCCTGCGCTGGGCCTCGCCCGTCTACCACTTCCGGCGCACGGCCACGCGTGACGTCGAGCTGGGCGGCAAACTGATCAGGGAGGGCGACAAGGTCGTGCTGTGGTTCGCCTCGGGGAACCGGGACGCGGATGTCTTCCCGGATCCCTACCGATTCGACGTGACGCGGCAGAACATCGACCACGTCACCTTCGGCAAGGGCAGCCCGCACTTCTGCCTGGGCAACTCCCTTGCCCGCCTGGAGATGCGGGTCATGTTCGAGGAGCTGTTGCCGCGGCTCGCGGACATCCGGGTGGCCGGTGAGGTGCGCCGCGTAAGGTCCAATTTCGTGAACGGGATCAAGGAGCTGCCGGTCACGGTGACACTGGCGTAGCGCTCCCGCCGCAAACGCGTTCGTCCGCAGACCGGATGTGGCTGGTCGCGCCCACGCGGCGGAGCCGCACATGTCACAGCCCCGCGCCCCTTACAGGGCGTGTCAGCCGCCGGAAGTGTCCAGTTCCGCGTCCTCGCTGATGCCCGCGCAGTCGTAGGGGTCCTTCAGCCAGCCGTCCGGCAGGACGACGCGGTTGTTGCCCGACGTCCGCCCGCGCGGCCCGTCGGCGCCCACCGGCCACGGCTGGTCCAGGTCCAACTCGCCGAGCCCGTCCTCCAGTTCGGCGAGGGACGAGGTGATCGCGAGCCGCTTGCGCATCTCCGAGCCGACCGCGAAGCCCTTCAGATACCAGGCCACGTGCTTGCGGAAGTCGATGACGCCGCGCGCCTCGTCGCCGATCCACTCGCCGAGGAGGGTCGCGTGCCGCAGCATGACCTTCGAGACCTCGCGCAGGTCCGGGGCCTTGGGCGCGCCCGTCCCCTCGAAGGCGGCGACGAGATCACCGAAGAGCCAGGGGCGGCCGAGGCAGCCACGCCCCACCACGACGCCGTCGCAGCCGGTCTCCTTCATCATCCGCACCGCGTCGGCGGCGGACCAGATGTCGCCGTTGCCGAGCACCGGGATCTCGGGGACGTGCTCCTTGAGACGGGCGATCGCGTCCCAGTCGGCCGTGCCGCCGTAGTGCTGTGCGGCGGTGCGGCCGTGCAGCGCGATGGCGGTGACGCCCTCCTCGACGGCGATACGGCCGGCGTCGAGGAAGGTGATGTGCTCGTCGTTGATGCCCTTGCGCATCTTCATGGTGACGGGGATGTCACCAGCGCCGCTGACCGCTTCCTTCAGGATCGCCCGCAGCAGGGGCCGCTTGTACGGCAGCGCGGAGCCGCCGCCCTTGCGGGTGACCTTGGGGACGGGGCAGCCGAAGTTCAGGTCGATGTGGTCGGCCAGGCCCTCCTCCGCGATCATGCGGACGGCCTTGCCGACGGTCGCCGGGTCCACGCCGTACAGCTGGATGGACCGCGGCTTCTCGGTCTCATCGAAGTGGATCAGCTGCATGGTCTTCTCGTTGCGCTCGACCAGCGCCCGCGTCGTGATCATCTCGCTGACGAAGAGCCCCTTGCCGCCGGAGAACTCCCTGCACAGCGTCCGGAACGGCGCGTTCGTGATGCCCGCCATGGGGGCGAGCACGACGGGCGGCCGCACGGTGTGCGGGCCAATCGACAGCGGCTGCGGCGGCTGGGACATCAGGGATCTCTCCGGGACATACGGACGACGGGGGCGGGGGCAAGCATCCATTGTCCCTCACCTCACGCACCGCCTGCCCTCACTCCCCGGACAGCTCCCCGGACAGCTCCGCGAGCCGGTCGAGTCGCTCGTCCGTCTCGTCGTCGGCGGGCACGTACGCGATCAGACGGTGCGCCTGCATCAGCGGGGCCATCCACAGCATGCGGTGCTCTAGGCGCAGCAGCCCGACCTGAGGGTGCCGGTAGCGCTTGACGTGCGGGGACATCGTCGCCACCTCGTGTCGCTCCCACAGCTCGCGGAACTCGGCGGACGCCGCGAACAGCCGGTCGCGCAGCTCCTTCCAGGCAGGCTCGGCGCCGTGCTCGGCCATGGCCGCCCGGAACTTGGCGGTCAGGTCGGGCAGCATCTCCTCCCGGTCGAGGAAGGTCTCACGCCAGCTCTCGCTGGTGGCAAGGAGCCACAGGCAGTTGCGGTCCCGCGGCTCCATCGCATCGAAGTCGCCGAAGACATGTGTCCAGGAACGGTTGTGGGCGAGGACGTCGTAGCGGCCGTTCTGCACGACGGCGGGGTAGGGGACGATGCGGTGCATCAGCCGCCGGACCGGCGCCGAGAGCGCGGTGCACTCCGCCTCGGGGCGCGGGTCGACGACACCCGCGAGCGCGAAGAGGTGGGCGCGCTCGCTCGGGTCCATCAGGAGCGCGCGGGCGATCGCGTCGATGACCTGCGCCGACACTCTGATGGGCCGTGCCTGTTCCAGCCACGTGTACCAGGTCACGCCCACTGAGGAGAGCTGTGCGACCTCCTCGCGGCGCAGCCCCGGCGTGCGGCGGCGCGATCCGCGGGGCAGGCCCGTCTGCTCGGGTGTGACGCGCTCGCGGCGGCTGCGGAGGAAGGCCGCGAGTTCCTGGCGACGGATGGTGGCGCCGTTATCGGGAACGGGGTCGAGGGCGCGGTCAGCGTGGTGGCCGGTGGCGTCCGGCACTGCGGTAACGGTCACCATTCAAGGCTGCCCCATACCGCAGCCTGCTTCCAGGTGCGCTTGGTACCAGGATAAGGAGACTCTGGTACCCCTCTGGGGGCCGGATCATCGTCGTACCCGTGACTCTCACACCCCATGACACCCACGGCCGTACGTCTCCCACCGCCGGGACATCCGTCTCCGCGCCGACCGCCCTCACCCCCCTCGGCCTGATCACCGTCCTGCTCGGCGCCTCCCTCTCCAGCATCGACTTCTTCATCGTCAACGTCGCCCTGCCCAGCATCGAGCGCGACCTGCACGCGTCCCCCGCCACCTTGGAGATGGTCGTCGCCGGCTACGCGGTCGCGTACGCCGTGCTGCTCGTCCTCGGCGGGCGGCTCGGTGACGCCTACGGGCGCAGGAAGCTCTTTCTGTGGGGCGTGGCCGCCTTCGGCGTGACGTCGCTGGCCTGCGGGCTCGCACCCGGGGCGTGGTGGCTGGTGGGAGCTCGCGTCGCGCAGGGGGCGGCCTCCGCGCTGATGCTGCCGCAGGTCCTCGCCACCATCCACGCGACGACACGGGGCGAGCGGCGGGCCAGGGCCGTCGCGATGTACGGCTCGGTGAGCGGGCTCGCCGTGGTGCTCGGGCAGGTCATCGGCGGGGTCCTGGTGGCCGCCGACGTGGCGGGCACGGGCTGGCGCATGGCCTTCCTGGTGAACGTGCCGGTCGCGGTGGCCGCCCTCGTGTGCGCGGTGCGTGCCGTGCCCGACAGCCGCGCGGAGCAGCCACGGCGCAGCGACGTCGGCGGCACGGTCCTGTTCGGTGCCTCACTCACCGCCCTGCTGCTCCCCCTGTCCGAGGGGCGGGCCGCGGGCTGGCCTCTGTGGTCGGTCGCGCTGCTCGCCGCGGCGCCCCTGCTCGCCGCCGCGTTCGGGTACGTGGAGCGGCGCGCCGAACGCACCGGGGGCAGCCCTCTGCTGCCCCCGTCGCTGCTGCGCGAACCCGGCGTACGCAAGGGGCTCGTCCTGGGTGTGCCGATCTTCGTCGGTTTCAGCGGCTGGCTGTTCGTGACCGCGGTGACCCTGCAGCAGGGTCTGCACTACAGCGCCCTGAAGGCCGGTCTGACGCTGGTCCCCATGGGCGTCACGCAGTTCGCGACGTCCATGCTGGCGCCACGGCTCGTGGCACGGCTCGGCAGCCGCGCGATGACGGCATGCGCGCTGGTACACGGTGCGGGCCTGGTGGTCCTCGCGCTGACGGTGCTTTCGACGCCGTGGCCCGGAGTGAGCCCGCTCGCCCTCGCTCCCGGCCTCGCCCTGTGCGGCCTCGGCCAGGGCGTCCAACTCGCCCTGTACTACCGCATCGTGCTCGCCGCGGTCCCTGCCGCTCGGGCGGGCGCGGGCAGTGGGCTCGCGGCGACGGTGCAGCAGGCCTGCCTGGCTGTCGGCGTCGCGACGCTCGGCTCGCTCTTCCTGGCCCTGGTGCCGGACCTCGGGATGCGGAACGCGTTCGCGATCGTCCTCACGGCCCAGTTGGCGGGGCTGATCGGCCTGGCCCTGCTGAGCTTGCGGCTGCCCCGGCGGCTGGGTTGAGGGGACGGGCCTCCGAGATACCGTCGAACCCCTGCCCCAGCAAGAACTCACGCACCGCCGGCGCAGGCTCGTCCTCGCGATCTGCTGCATGAGCCTGCTGATCGTCAGTCTCGACAACACCGTCCTGAACGTGGCCCTGCCCTCCATGGCGCGCGAGTTCGACACCGACATCTCCGGCATGCAGTGGCCGATCGACGCGTACACCCTGGTCCTCGCCGCGCTGCTCATGCCGGCGGGCTCGACGGCGGACCGGGTGGGCCGCCGCCGGATCTTCAAGGCAGGCCTGGTGATCTTCACCATCGCCTCGGTCCTCTGCTCGCTCGCCCCAACCTCGAATCCCTCGTGGCGTACCGCATGATCCAGGCGGTCGGCGGCGGGGGGGGTCCCCTGGTCCTTAAGACCTTGGGGGAGCTCAACCCGGTCGCGATGTCGATCATCACGAACACCTTCACGGAACCCCGCGAGCGGGCCCGCGCCATCGGCGTCCGGGGCGGCGTGGTCGGCATCTCCATGGCGGCGGGCCCGCTGGTCGGCGGCGTCCTCGTCGACTCCGTCGGCTGGCGCTCGATCTTCTGGATCAACCTGCCGGTGGGCCTCGCGGCCCTGCTCCTGACCATGCGGTACGTCCCCGAGTCCCGCGCCCCGAGGCCCCGCCGCGCGGACCCCGTGGGCCAGCTCCTGGTGATCGTCCTGCTCGGCGCCCTGACGTACGCGATCATCGAGGCGCCGACGGCGGGCCTGACGCTCTACCTCCAGAACGTCCGCGGCCTGAACGCCCTGGACGCGGGCGTGTGGATGCTGCCGATGGCGGCGATGACGCTGATCTGCGCCCCGCTGTCGGGCCGCCTGGTGGGCAGCCGCGGCCGTCGCCTCCACCAGCCGCCAGATCGGCCAGACGCTGGGCGTCGCGGTGATCGGCGCGGTCCTCGCATCGGGGGTGGGGAGTTCGTCGTACGCAGCGGTCTTCACCGAGGCGAGCCGCCCCGCCTGGTGGATCATCACGGGCTGCGGCCTGGCGGTCCTGCTCCTCGGCGCGCTGACCAGCGGCAGGTGGGCGAGGGAGACGGCGCGACGGACGGCGGAGCGGCTCGACAACACCCCACAGCGAGCGCAGGCGGACACTACGCTCGCGCGATGACTGCGACTTGGGATCCCACAGCGTCAGGCGTACTGCGACTCCCCTCGGGCCGGCTCATCCGCGGCCGGGGCCTGAGACACCCGCTCCCCGAGGGCCCGACCCCCGACTTCGCGCTCTACCTGCTGGCCAAGGAGCCGCCCGCCGTCGCCTGGGAGGCCCGGTGGGTGCGGTGGCCCGACTTCCGGCTGCCCAGTGATCGTGTGGCGACGGCAGCCGCCCTGCGCGAGGCGTGGGAGCGGGCGGCGGAGGAGCGGGTCGAGGTCGCGTGCGGTGGCGGGCAGGGGCGTACGGGGACGGCGCTGGCGTGCATGGCGGTGCTGGACGGGGTGCCGGGTGGGGAGGCCGTGGCGTATGTGAGGGAGCACTATGCGCGACGGGCGGTGGAGACGCCGTGGCAGCGGCGGTTTGTGTCGCGTTTCGCCTGAGCAGGCCACCCACCGACAGATGACGAACAGCAGATGACAGATGACAGATATTGAAATCTGTCATCTGTCATGGCATCGTAGAGGCATGCGCACACTCACCCTCGGAACCACCGGCCCCCACACCTCCGCCATCGGCCTCGGCGCCATGGGCATGTCCGCCCTCTACGGCGAAGCCGACCGCGCGGAGTCCATCGCGACCATCCACGCCGCCCTCGAAGCGGGCGTCACCCTCATCGACACCGGCGACTTCTACGCCATGGGTCACAACGAAATACTGATCGGCGAAGCCCTGCGCACCGCGCCCGCCGCGCACCGCGAACAGGCCCTCACCAGCGTCAAGTTCGGCGCCGTCCGCGACCCGGACGGCGGCTGGTCCGGCTACGACGGACGCCCCGCCTCCGTCAAGAACTTCGCCGCGTACTCCCTCCAGCGGCTCGGCGTCGACCACATCGACGTCTACCGCATCGCCCGCATCGACCCCGACGTGCCGGTCGAGGAGACGATCGGCGCGATCGCCGAGCTCGTCGAGAAGGGGTACGTCCGCCACATCGGGCTCTCGGAGGTCGGCGCCGACACGATCCGTCGTGCGGCGGCCACGGCACCCATCTCCGACCTGCAGATCGAGTACTCGCTCATCTCACGCGGCATCGAGGACCAGATCCTGCCGACGGTCAGCGAGCTCGGCATCGGCGTCACCGCCTACGGAGTCCTCTCCCGCGGCCTGATCTCCGGCCACTTCACCCGCGACCGGCAGCTGGCCGCGAACGACTTCCGCGCCATGAGCCCCCGCTTCCAGGGCGAGAACCTGGACCGCAACCTCGACCTCGTCGACGCCCTGCGCAAGATCGCCGAGCAGAAGGGCGTGAGCGTCGCGCAGACGGCCATCGCCTGGGTGCTCGCCCAGGGCCCCCGGCATGACGCGGCCATCGTCCCGCTGGTCGGCGCCCGCCGCCGTGACCGCCTGACCGAGGCGCTCGGCGCACTCGACGTGACGCTGGACGCGGCCGACCTCGCCGCGATCGAGCAGGCCGTCCCTGCGGGAGCCGCATCCGGCGCGCGTTACCCGGAGGCGCAGATGGCACACCTCGACAGCGAGCACTGATCCACCCCAGGTACGGTCAGTGTCATGGCAACCGGCACCCTGACCCCCGAGCGCATCCTCGAAGCGACCGAGGACATGCTGCGCCGCCACGGCGCGGCAAAGGCCACGGTCGTGGACGTGGCCCGCGCCCTGGGGGTCAGCCATGGCACGGTGTACCGCCACTTCCGTACGAAGGCGGAACTGCGGGAGGCGGTGACGAAGCGGTGGCTGGACCGCACCTCCGACTCCCTGTCCGGAATCGTCACGGGCACGGAGCCGCCGGAGGCGAAGCTCCGAGCCTGGCTGACGGGCCTGTTCGCCGCGAAACAACACAAGGCGGGCGACGACCCCGAACTGTTCGCCACGTACACGGTGTTGACGGGCGAGAACAGCGGGGTGGTGGACCGCCACATCGCCGACCTGACGGACCAATTGGCCACGATCCTCCAAGAGGGCACCGCCCAGGGCACGTTCACGACGACGAACCCCGCATCCACGGCCCGCGCAGTCTTCGACGCCACCAACCGCTTCCACGACCCGGCCTACGCCCCCCAGTGGTCAAGCCCGGAAATCGACGCGGCCTTCACTGCCGTACTGGACCTGGTACTGCGCGGCTTGCGTCCCTAGGGCCTGTCCAACAGGGCTTTGGGCTTGCGCTTTCCGTTGCGGCAACTTCTACGGTCATGTGTGTGGCCGGAGAGACCGGCCCGGCGAGGGAGGCACCGGCAATGGCCTGGTCGATCGCGGAGGTGGCGCGGATGTCCAAGGTGACATCGCGGACGCTGCGGCATTACGACGAGATCGGTCTGCTGCCGCCCGCATGGATCGGGAGCAACGGGCACCGCTACTACGAGGAGGCCGATCTGCTGCGGTTGCAGCAGATCCTGCTGATGCGGGAGCTGGACCTGGGGCTGCGCGAGATCCAGGCGGTCCTGGACAGCCGGCTCGACCAGGTGGCCGTGCTCCGCGAGCACCACCAACGGCTGCTCGCGGAACGGGACCGGCTGGAGACGCTGGCCCGTACGGTCGGCCGCACCATCGCCGAACTGGAAGATGGTAAGGACAAGGGCCATATGACGAAGATCAACAAGCCGGAGAACCTGTTCGAGGGATTTCAGGCCCCCTCCGAGGCCGAGGCCGAGGTACGGGAGCGGTGGCCGCAGGCGTGGGAGCAGTCGCGGCAGGCCGTCGAGGCGATGACCTCCGAGGAAACGGAGCGCTGGCAGCGTGAGGTGACGGCGCAGATGATCCGCATGGCGGAGTTCATGGCGGCCGGCACACCGGTGTCCGACCCTGCGGTACAGGCCGAGGTGGACGCCAACTACCAGGGCATCTGCCGGTTCTGGACCCTGAACGCGGCCGCGTACAAGGGGGTGGGCCAGACCTATGTCGACGACCCGCAGATGCGGGCCAACTTCGACAAGATCGCCGACGGCCTCGCCGTCTACCAGCGCGACGCGATGACCGTGTACGCCGACGCCCGGCTGAACTGACCGCCCCGGCCCGGCGGTTGCGACGGGATGAGTACGCCTCGTCGCCGCTGAGGTGATCAGGCCGGGTGCGCGGGTGACCGCCACCCGGCCGTGGTACGCGAACGCGCTCAAGGACCGGGATCAACTGAGGTGCGTCGCCCTGAGAGGGCCAGCCTGCGCCGTTCTCGGTCGATCTCGGTGATGACGACCGTGAACTCGTCGCCGACCTGGACGCCGTCCAACGGTGCCTTCACCGACGCGTCTTCGAGTTCTCGCACGTGGACCAGTCCTTCGATGCCATCGGCGACTTGGACGAAGACGCCGAACGGGACCAGCTTGGTGACCTGCCCGCGCAGTTTCTGCCCCACCGCATGGCGGTCGGCGAATGCCTGGAACGGATCGGCCTGCGTCGCTCGCAAGGAGAGTCTGGCCTCCAGGTTCCATGTGTCGAGCTGGAGGAACTCGCAGGAGACGCGCTGTCCGACCCGTACGACGTCGGAGACTGCTTCGATGCGCCGCCAGGACAGTTCGGGGGTCGTGATGAACCCGACGCCGGGGAAGACCGGGTGATCGGGGCCGGAGTCCAACGCCACGAAGACGCCGAACCGTTCGATCGCTGCGATGGTGCCGGAGAGGAGTTCGCCGCGGTGCAGTGATTCCAGGAATGCCCAGAGCTCTGGGTTCTCAGCCGACCAGCCGCCCTGCACGAGATTGATCAACGTCCCCGGAGCGTCAAGGCACCGAAGGATCCACCGTGGCCTGATGCTCCTCGGCGAGGTGTTCCTCCGCCTTGAGCCACGGGAGGAACTGCACCCGCTTTTCCCAGCCGCATGTGTCGCAGCTCAACTGGCGTTGGACGCCCGCCTTTTGCACGTGCACGACGTGTTCGCGCCCATGCTGGTCCCATCTGCTGACCTTGCTCGTGGTCATCGAAGGCATGGCGAACAGTGTGCAGCAGAATCCCCCCGGGGGCGCCCCCCGCGCCCGCGGGGGGCCCGCCCCCCCCGCCGTTCTGCGTGCAGGCGGTGACAGGAGGCGCCGTACGATCGCCGAAGGCACGACAGAGGAGGCCAGTTGAACACCGGCGCACCGGTTCCGGACAGCTACTACGAGCGGATAGACGAGCACCGCTACAAGCCCACCGTCCACGCGAGCGGCGCCTGGGACCCCGACGAGCTGCACTTCAGTCCGCTCGGCGGCCTCGTCGTCCACGCCATCGAACGCCATCTGGCCGACAGGGTCGCGGACACCGGCCTGGTCATCGGCCGGATCAGCTTCGACATCCTGGGGCGCCTCGCGCTCGACGAGTGCGAGATCCAGGTGGAGACCGTCCGCCCCGGCCGCACCATCGAGCTGATCGAGGCCACCGTGCTGGTCGCAGGACGAGCGGTGGTCCGCGCCCGTGCCTGGCTCCTCGCCGCGCTCGACACGAGCGCCGTCGCGGGCGGCGCCCCCGCCCCGCTCACCCCGCCCGACGAGGTCGCCCCGTGGGAGATGGCAGCCCTGTGGCCCGGCGGTTACATCGCCTCCATCGACGTACGCCCGCTGTCCCTGCCGCAGCCGGGACGTACAACCGCCTGGATCTCCACGGCACTTGACCTCGTCGCGGGCGAGAGCGCAAGCCCGCTCGCGTCGTACGTGGGCCTCGTCGACACCGCCAACGGCATCGCCGTACGCCAGCCGCCCACCGCCTGGATGTACCCGAACGTCGACCTGACCCTGCACCTGTACCGGCAGCCCGAAGGCCCCTGGACGGGCCTCGACACGACGGTCGTCTTCGGAGGCTCGGGGCACGGCGTCACCAGCACGGTCCTGCACGATGCCACCGGACCTGTCGGATACGCGCACCAGATGCTGACCGTCAGGCCACAGCCGACCGCGCAGTGACCGTGCGGGATGTCCGGCAGCGGCGCCTGGTCCTGCTCGACGCGCCGGCGGCACTCGGTCTCGCGCTGCTGCCTCAACTGGCCCCACTGCGGAACACTTTGAGCGGCGAGGCGAGCGACACCGCCGTGCTGGTCCTCTCGCTGAGTGCCGCGCTTCCGGTCGCCGTCCGTCGGCTGTGGCCCGTGCCGGTCTTCGCGTTCGTGCTCGTCGCCGCCTGTGCGGCGCTGCCGTTCGGACTCGGGCCGACCTCGTTCCTCGCCGCCGCGTACGCGCTGTATGCGGTGGCGGTGGAGTGGCGGCGGCAGCCGGGTCCGTCCGCGGTCCTCATCGGCGGGGCGTGCGCGACCGGTGCCGCCCTGCTGACGCTGACCGGAGGCCGGGACCACGAAGGCGGGACCCTGGCGGTGCAGGCCGTGTTCGGGCTGCTGGTCCTCGGCGCGACCTGGGCGGCGGGGTCGTCCGTCAGGGAACGCCGGGAGAGCGTACGGCGCGTCATCGAGGAGACGGCCGAGCGGGCGAAGGTCGAGGAGCGGCTGCGCATCGCCCGTGACCTCCACGACGTCGTCACGCACAGCGTGGGCCTCATCACGGTCAAGGCCGGGATCGCCAACCACGTGGTCGACAGCCACCCCGAGGAGGCGCGGAAAGCCCTGACGGTGATCGAGGACGTCGGCCGCACGGCACTGCGCGACCTGCGGGCCACGCTCAAGGTGCTGCGGCGCGACGGGGACGCCGACGAGGACCTCGGTCCTGCGCCGGGGCTCGCCGATCTGCCGCAGCTGGTGCGGGCCGCCGAGGCGGCGGGGGTCCGTGTCGAGCTGGACTCCCGCTGCGGCGAGCGGCCTCCGGACGGCGTCGCGACGGCCGCGTACCGGATCGTGCAGGAAGCCCTGACCAACGTCGTGAAACATGCGGCGCCGACCGGGTGCCGGATCCAACTCAGGGCAGAGGGTGGTGTGTTGACGGTCGATGTGTACGACGATGGGCCCGGCGCGGGTGCCGCGCACCGCCCCGCTGCCCCCGGCGGCGGCCTCGGCCTGGTCGGGATGCGGGAGCGGGTCACCGCCCACGGCGGCACCCTCACCGCCGGGCCGCGGGCGGGCGGCGGCTTCCGGGTGACGGCGGCACTGCCGTACTGATCCGGACTCATCCGCAGGTATGGGTTCGGTGCACGCGGGTCGTCCCGCTCATCCCGACCCGGGGCCGATGTGGGGGCCACGGTTCGTGGCGAGACTTGCCGTGTGATCGACGTCCAGAACTTGACCAAGCGGTACGGGGAGCACACCGTCGTCGGCGGTCTCACCTTCACGGTGCGACCCGGTGCCGTCACGGGGTTCCTCGGGCCCAACGGGGCCGGTAAGTCCACCACGATGCGGATGATGCTCGGCCTGACCCACCCGGACGGCGGGTCCGCGCGGATCGGCGGGCATGACTACCGCGAACTGCGCCACCCGGCCCGGCACGTCGGCGCCCTCCTCGAGGCGTCGGCCCCGCACCGCAGCCTCACGGCGGTCGACCATCTGCGGTGGCTGGCGCAGAGCAACCGGATCCCGCGGCAACGGGTAGGCGAGGTACTGGAGTCGGTCGGTCTGACGCACGCGGCCCGGCAGCGGACCGGAGCCTTCTCCCTCGGCATGGGCCGACGGCTCGGCCTGGCCGCCGCCCTGCTCGGCGACCCGCCCGTCCTGGTGCTCGACGAGCCGTCCAACGGCCTGGACGCGGAGGGCATCCGCCGGCTGCGCGAACTGCTGCGCACGCGGGCCGCCGAGGGCGGCACCGTCTTCGTATCCAGTCATCTGATGACCGAGATGTCCCTGATCGCCGACCATGTGATCGTCATCGACCGAGGCCAACTCCTCGCGGACACCGGCATGGCGGACTTCATCCGGACGTATGCGCGGCCGTACGTACGCGTGCGGACCCCTGAATCCGCCCTGCTGGCACGTGAGTTGGAACGCAGGGGAGCCGTTCCCGTTCTCGCGGCGGACGGCAGTCTGGAGGTCGGCGGTCTTTCCGCGGGCGACATCAGCCGCCTCGCCGCGGCGTGCGGTGTCGCGCTCGACGAACTGAGCACCCGCACCGGCTCCCTGGAGGACATCTTCCTCTCGCTCGTCGGGGGCAGCCGTGGCTGAGACGCTCGCGGCCGTCCGGGCCGAGTTCACCAAAGTGCGCGGTGTCCGCGGCACGTTCCTCGCGCTGCTGCTCTTCATCCCGCTGAGTCTCCTCGTCGCCGCCCTGGACGGCTGGTCGGCGAGGTCCGCGCTGGAATCCGACCGCGGCATGCTGCGCGACGGCTTCACCGCCGAGCAGGCCGGCCTCGACGGAATCCTCTACGGGCAGCTCGCGCTGATCGTGTTCGGTGTGCTCGTCGTCAGCAGCGAGTACGGGTCGGGGATGATGCGGGTCTCGCTGCTCGCCGTGCCCCGGCGCGGCAGGCTGTACGCGGCGAAAATGGCCGTCACGGCGACGGTCGCCCTGCTCGTCGCGATCCCGGTCACCGTCGCCGGCTACCTGGTCACTCAGCTCGCCCTGGGATCCCACGGTGCCTCGATCGGGGCGGAGGGCGTGCCCCGGGCGCTGGCCGGGGCGGTGCTGTATCTGACGCTGATGACTCTGTTCGCCGCGGGCACGGCCGCGGCGGCCCGCAGCGCCGTCGTCCCCCTGGCGATCCTGCTGCCGATGGTGCTCGCGGGCTCCCAGATCCTCTCCGTCATCGGGGCCACGAAGGAGGTGGCGCGGTACTTCCCCGACCGGGCCGGCGCGCGGATGCTGACCGTCGACGCGGGTGACGCGTACACCGGGGGTGCGGTGCTGCTCGTCTGGACGGTGGCGGCGCTCGTTCTGGGCCAGGTGCGCCACCGCCGATGGGATGCCTGAGCCCGCCGGCGGACCACGGCCCAACGTGCCGACGTGTGGCGGGAGTTGAAAGAGTCGACGAGACCCCACTGCTAAAGTTGCCGAACCCAATGGCCCGTTGAACAGCATGCGAGGAACGCGGGATGGCCGAGGCGATCCGAGTGCTGATCGCGGACGATCAGGCGCTGCTGCGCGGCAGCTTCCGCGTGCTCATCGATGCCACGCCCGGGATGACGACGGTCGGTGAGGCGGCGGACGGCGCATCGGCGGTGGAACTGGCCAGGGAGCTGGTCCCGGACGTGGTCCTGATGGATCTCCGCATGCCCGTGCTGGACGGCATCGCCGCCACGCGGCACATCTGCTCCGACGAGGCCTTGGCCGGGGTGCGGGTGCTCGCGCTGACGATGTTCGACATGGACGAGTACGTGTACCCGGCCCTTCGGGCGGGCGCGAGCGGAGTCCTGCTGAAGGACGCCTCACCGGCCGACCTGGTCGCGGGCATCCGCGTCGTGGCCACCGGCGAGGGCGTCCTGGCGCCGACGGTCACCCGCCGCCTCATCGCGGACCACTCGGGCCGCACCGAACCCGACCGGCGGACACCCGGCCTCGTGGGGCTCACCAAGCGGGAACAGGAGGTGCTCGTACTGATCGCCAACGGCCTTTCGAACGCCGAGATCGGCGCACACCTGGTGATCAGCCTCCCGACGGTGAAGACCCATGTGGGCAGCCTCCTGGCCAAGTTGACCGCCCGCGACCGCGCGCAGCTCGTCATCATCGCGTACGAGAGCGGCCTGGCCGAGCGCGGGATGCCGGCCTGAGGGACCTGTGCCCCGGCGTCGCCGGGCCGCCGTCAGTCCGTGACTCCGCCCGCGAAGGCGAGTGAGCGGCGGAAGATGTCATCCGCCTGCGCCTCGGTCAGCCCGTACCAGACGTGGTCGGAGCCGGGGACCGTCCAGAGTTCGACGGGTGCGCCCGCCTCGCGCAGGCGATCGGCCAGGGCCTCGCTGTGGGTGCGGCTCACCATGCGGTCCTCCTCGCCGTGGACGAGGAGCAGCGGCGGTGCGTCGGCGTGGGCCCGGGCGAGCGGGCTGGCCGCGCGGGCGAGTTCGGGTACGGCGGAAGGGGCCGCGCCAAGGAGCAGCGCTTCGGGGGACGCGGGGTCCGACGGGTCGTAGCTGCCGCGGGCGGTGGTCAGATCGCTCGGCGCGTACCAGATGACGCCGCCCGCGACCGGCGGTTCGGTGGGCGTGAGCGCGAGGAGGGAGGCGAGGTGCCCGCCCGCGGACTCTCCCCACACCACCGTCCGCCGGGTGTCGATGCCGAGCTCATCGGAGCGCAGCGTGAGCCACCGCAGGGCGGCGCGCAGGTCGTCCAGCGGGGCGGGGAAGAGGGCCTCGCCGCTGAGCCGGTAGTCGACGCAGGCGACCGCGAAGCCCGCAGCCGCGATGCGCGCGAAGGGCCCGGGCGACCACGAACGCGTGTGCAGCCCCATGTCGTCGCGCCGCCCCCGGCGCCATGCACCGCCGTGCACGTAGAGCACCAGCGGGGCGGGCGTGGGGGATTGGCCGGCCTTCTCCGGCAGCCACAGGTCGAGCTCCAGCGGGCGGCTGCCCTCGGGCACGTCGTAGGGGATCCCGCGCAGCACGCTGACGCCCGGCTCGCAGGGGGCGGCGGGCGGCAGCGCCGCGATGTCCGGGTGGGGTACGCCGATCACCTGGAAGAGGCTGGGGCGTTCGGCCGTCACTGGGTGCTCCACGGGTGGTCGGGCAGGGAACGCACATCGTACTGTTCGAAACTCCCTGAGGGGCGGCCGCCTCAGGCGGGGGCGTAGGCGCGGGCGGCGACGAGCTGTTCGGTGACGCGGGTGAAGGCGCGGGCCGCGGCGCTGCGGTAGGCGCTGTCGCGGTGCAGGAGCGTGACGGTCCGGGCCGGCAGGGGAGGGTCCAGCGGGACCTGGGTCAGATGGGGGTGGTCGTGCGTGACGGCGTCGGGCAGTACCGTCGCCAGGTCGGTGCGCCGGACGATCTCGGTGAGCGCCTGGACGGAGTTGGCCTCGACCGCGATGCGCGGCCGCACCCCGTGCGCGGTGAAGTAGCCGTCGATATGGGTGCGGGTGGCGAAGTCCCCGCTGAGGAGCGCGAGTTGACGCTCCGTCAACTGGCCGATGGGCAGGGGCGCTTCACCTTCGCTGCCGGAGTGCCGGGCCGCGGCGACGACCAGGCCGAGGGTCTCGGTGAACAGGGCGGTGGCCGTGATGCCGGGTGCGTGCGGGCCGTGGAAGGCGATGCCGAGGTCCAGCTCGTCGGCGAGGAGCCCGGCCTCGATGCGTTCCTGCGTCATCTCCTTGACGTCCAGTGTGATGCCGGGGTGGCGGTCGTGGAACTCCGCGGCGAGCGGACCGACGAGGTAGGTGGTGAACGTCGGGGTGATCGCCAGGCGCAGATGCCCGCGGGAGAGATCGGCGACGTCCAGGACGGCACGCTCGGCCGCGGCGAGGTCCCGCAGGGCCCTGCGGGCGTAATGGGCGTAGGTCTCGCCGGCGTCGGTGAGCCGGACCGTCCGCCCGGTGCGGTCGAGGAGCTGTGTGCCCACGGCGCGCTCGAGCTGCTTGATCTGCTGGGACAGCGTCGGCTGGGACACCCGCAGCTGCTCGGCGGCGCGGGTGAAGTTGGCGTGCTCGGCGACGGCGAGCAGATAGCGCAGATGACGGAGCTCCGGAGCCATGCCCTCCAGCATAGACGGAGCTATAGATGGCATCGATAGGAGTCATGGATATTGCGTCTTGGACGCTATAGGTGCAGGTCGTGCATGGTGGATCTCGTCGCCCCATCGAGCGGGCGGCCAGGAAGGGAGTGACCATGCCAGACCCCACCGAGGGCGTCACGCGATTTCGGCGCGACGTCTATCCGGCAAAGGCGGAGCTCTTCGCCGAGCTGGCCGCGACCCACCGGCCGACGACGCTGTTCATCAGCTGCTCCGACGCCCGGGTGGTGCCGGAGCTGATCACCCAGAGCGAGCCGGGCGAGCTGTTCGTGATCCGCACCGCCGGCAATCTCGTCCCCGCCCACACTCCCGGCTCGGACGGCGTGGGGGCCAGTATCGAGTACGCAGTCGCCGTCCTCGGGGTCACCGGCATCGTGGTGTGCGGTCATTCCGCCTGCGGCGCGATGACCGCGCTCGCCGAGAACCACGACCTGACCGGCGCTCCCGCGGTCGCCGACTGGCTGCGGCACGCGGACGCCTCACGGGCCCGCGTCACCGCGGGGACCGGCGAGCGCGAGGTGGACGCCCTGGTGCGCGAGAACGTACGCGCCCAACTGGCGAATCTGGCGACCCACCCCTCGGTGGCCCGCGCCCTGGCCGCGCGCACCCTCACCCTGCACGGCTGGGTCTACGACATCCCCACCGGCACCGTCGAGGAACTCGACGCCACCGGCCGCACGGCCACGCTCGTGGCCTGAGCCAGCAGACCAGAACTCGTGGCCTGAGCCAGAAGACCAGAAACAGAACCCTCCCGAAAGGAAACCCTCCCCATGCTGCACGCCCAGTTCGACCCCACCGCACGTCAGACCCTCGCCACGACCGCCGTCGAGGCCAAGCTCCGCAAGGACCTGTCCTGGCAGCAGATCGCCGACGCCGCAGGCCTCTCGGTCGCCTTCGTCACCGCTGCCGTGCTCGGCCAGCACGCCCTGCCCGAACAGTCGGCACAGGCCGTCGCCGAACTCCTCGGCCTGGACGACGACGCCGCGCTGCTCCTGCAGACCATCCCGACCCGCGGCTCCATCGACGGCGGCATCCCCACCGACCCGACGATCTACCGCTTCTACGAGATGCTCCAGGTCTACGGCACGACGCTGAAGGCCCTGGTCCACGAGGAGTTCGGCGACGGCATCATCAGCGCGATCAACTTCAAGCTGGACGTGAAGAAGGTCGCCGACCCCGAGGGCGGTGAGCGCGCCGTCATCACCCTGGACGGCAAGTACCTGCCGACCAAGCCCTTCTGACCCGATACGGGCGCTCTACGTCTCCGGTTCGGCGTCCTTCAGCTGGAGCCCGTTCTCCCAGATCTTGTTGAGCGTCGTGACGAGCCGCTCGAACGGGATGCGCTGGCCCAGCACGAACACCATGTACGCCATACGGCTCACCATGACCGAAAGCGCGTGTGCCGTCACCAGCGGATCCAGGCTGGTGTCGGCCTCGCCGTTCTCCTGCAGGGTGCTGATCAGCTTGGCGTTGCGGCGGGCGAAGGCGTTGCCGCGCTCGATGCGCAGCGCCATGAACTGCTCGTCGATCTGGGCGACTTGCTCGAACAGCGCCATCAGGCGCGCGTTCTTCTTGTACGCGCGCAGATACTCGCGGTTCGAGGCGTCGATGAGTTCGCGGGTGTCGGTGATGCCGGTGCGCTCGCGCAGGTGCGGGTGGAGCATCTCCTCCTGCACCTGCTCGACGAGCGCCTGGAAGATCTCTTCCTTGCTGTTGAAGTACGTGTAGAAGGACCCGGATGCGACATGGGCCGCCTTGGAGATGTCCGTGATCCGGGCGTCCAGATACCCGTCACGCTCGAAGACCTCACGGGCGGCCGTGATCAGGGCGTTGCGCGTCCTGACACCGCGTGCGCTGCGTGGTGTGATCGGTTGCTTCTGGCCGCCGTCTGCGGCCGGGGCCTGGGCAGCCACTGCGATCCATTCACTGTCGTTCGAACACATACGTAACCGGTGGCTGCGGATGCTATCAGCCGAGGCCGGACAGGAAGTCGAGCAGCGCGGCGTTGACCTCGGCTGCGCGCTCCTGCTGGATCCAGTGGCCCGCCCCGTCCAGGACGACATGGCCGCGCAGATCGGTGAGGACGCGGTCGAGGCCGTGCGCGGGCATGAACTTCCCCACGGGGTCCTTCGATCCGGTGATGAACAGCGACGGCTGTGCGATGAGCCGGCCGTCCAGGTGCTCCGTGAGCTCCCAAGTACGGTCCAGGTTGCGGTAGTAGTTCAGGCCGCCGGTGAACCCCGTCTCCTCGAACGCCTTCACGTAGTACGCGAGCTCCTCATCGCTCAGCCACGGGGGAGGCGGCAGCTGCTCGTCGGGCTTCGCGGCCCACGCGGCGGAGTAGATCTCCCTGGTGACGAGCGTCCTGCGGACGTTCTCGCGCAGGGCCCGGTCGGCGACGCCCGGCTCCTGGAACCAGACGATGTAGAAGTCGTCGCCGAAGCGCGAGCGCAGGATCGGCAGCGGCGGGGCAGGGGCACGCGGCGTCACCGGCACGCTCATCCCCACCACCGCGCGAACACGCTCCGGGTACGCCGAGGCCATCTGCCAGACGACGATGGAACCCCAGTCGTGCCCCACGAAGACCGCGTCGTCCGCCCCGATGTCGTCCAGGAGCCCGGCGAGGTCGGCGCAGAGGGTCAGCGCGTCGTACGCGTCGGCGTCCTCGGGGCGTGAACTGCCGCCGTACCCCCGCATGTCGGGGACCAGGACACGGTGTCCCGCCGCCGCGAGCGCGCTGACCTGGTGCCGCCAGGAGAACGCCAGCTCCGGGAAGCCGTGGCAGAGCACCACCGGAGGCCTGCCGGGGCGGCTCTCCCCGTGCTCGAAGACCCGGAGCGTGATGCCGTTGGTCGCGACGTCCCTCGCCGTGACGCTCTCCCACTCGCTGATCGGCATGTGTGTCGTCATGTGCAGAACTCCCGCTGGTGAGGGGCGTGTTCAAAGTATTGAACTTGACGTTGGGTTCAAATATACAGGGCGGGCCACGAGGTGGAGCGCGAAGCGTCCGAAGGAGGCCGCGACAGTGAGTGCCACGACAGCGAGTGGAGGCGGTCGGACGCCGCGACGGGAAACGGTCATCGCCCAGCGGCGTGGACCCGTGCTCGTGCTGACCCTGAACCGCCCGGAGCGGCTGAACGCCTGGAACGACGAGCTGGAAACCCGCTGCTTCGAGCTGCTTGCCGAGGCGGACGCCGACCCCGAGGTGCGCGCGATCGTCCTGACCGGAGCGGGGCGCGGCTTCTGCGCCGGAGCGGACATGGACGACCTGCGGCAGGTCGGCGAGGTCGGCGCGGCGACGGACCTTGCCGCGCTGGACCTGCCGAAGCGGGAGCGCCCGCGCTGGTTCCCGCTGACCCTGCGCAAACCGCTGATAGCGGCGATCAACGGGGCCGCGGCCGGCCTCGGCCTCGCCCAGGCCCTGTACTGCGACATCCGCCTGAGCACCCCGGACGCCAAGCTCACCACAGCGTTCGCGCGGCGCGGCCTGATCGCCGAGTACGGCATCGCCTGGCTGCTGCCCCGGCTCGTCGGGCCAGGACGGGCGATGGACCTGCTCCTTTCCGGGCGCGTGGTGCGCGGGACCGAGGCGTACGAGATGGGTCTGGTCAACAGGGTCGTCGAGCCGGAGCTGCTCCTCGACGCGGCGGTCGACTACGCCACGGAACTGGCCACCTGGTGCTCGCCCACATCCATGAGCGTCATGAAGCGGCAGGTCCTCCAGGCGCTCGACACCGACTTCGCCACGGCGGCCGGCGCGGCGGACGCCCTCATGGTGGAGGCCTTCCGGCATCCCGACGCCACCGAGGGCGTCACCAGCTATCTGGAGCGCCGCGCACCCGCGTTCCGCCCCCTCGACCCCAAGTGACGCGGAAGGCCACCCGGGGGCAGGCCGAGCTGCCGGCGCGCCATCTGCATTGAAGTTGACATCGGATTCAACTACGGTGAGGGGACGCCAGGGAAGATCCGGACTACTTCGGGCTACCGAGTGGGAGAGTTCGTGCAGATCAACGGGAGAGTCGCGATCGTCACGGGCGCGGCGGGCGGCATCGGCGCCGCCATCGCGCAACGCCTCCTCGAGCACGGTGCTCGGGGCGTCCTGCTGACCGACCTCGACGCCGACCGGCTCGCGGCGACGGTGAAGCGGCTGGCCGGCGCGCACGGCGAGGAGCGGGTGTCCGGCGACGCGGCGGACGCCGCATCGACGGCGGACCTGGAGCGCCTGATCGCCGCGGCCGGCGAGCGCTTCGGCCCTGTCGACCTGTACTTCGCCAACGCCGGAGTCGGCGGCGGCCCGGGCCTCGACGCGAGCGAGGCGGAATGGAGCCGGGCGCTCGACGTCAACGTGCTGGCGCACGTACGCGCCGCGAAACTCCTCGTGCCCGGCTGGCTGGAGCGCGGCAGCGGCTACTTCTTCAGCACCGCGTCGGCCGCGGGCCTGCTCACGCAGATCGGCTCGGCGACGTACGCCGTCAGCAAGCACGGGGCGGTCGCGTTCGCCGAGTGGCTCTCGGTGACGTACGGAAACGAAGGGGTACGGGTCAGCTGCCTGTGCCCGCAGGGTGTCGAGACCGAGCTGCTCATGGCGGGCGCCCGGTCGGACAACCCGGTCGAACGGGCCGCCGCCCAGGCCGTGTTGGACGCGGGAGACGTGCTTTCGCCCCTCGACGTCGCCGATCGCGTGATGGAGGCGGTCGGGGACGAGCGGTTCCTCGTGCTTCCGCATCCGCAGGTCCTCGACTTCCTCCGGCACAAGGGCAGCGACTACGACCGGTGGCTGCGCGGAATGCGGCGCTACCAGGAGGCAGTGCGATGAGCGAGGAACGGACCCGCAGCGCCGTCCTGTTCGACTTCGGCGGCGTGCTCACCACCAGCGTGGTCGCCGCCTTCGAGGAACTGAGTGCGGAACTCGGCGGTGAGCGGCGGCTGTTGCTGCGGCTCCTGTCGAAGGACGAGGAGAGCAGTGCGCTCCTTGTGGCGCACGAGGAAGGGCGCATCGGGGAGCGGGAGTTCGAGGACGGCTTCGCCGCGCGGCTGCGGGCCCATGGCGTGCCGGCCGTGGGCGAGGGCCTGGTGGGCCGGATGCAGGCGCAGCTGCGCCCGGACCCGGACATGATCGCCCTCGTGGCGAAGGTGCGGGCCGACGGACACCGCGTCGGCCTGCTCTCCAACTCCCTGGGCGACAACTGCTACGCGGGCTTCGACCTGCCCGCCATGTTCGACGCGGTGACCGTGTCCGGCGAGATCGGTGTGCGCAAGCCGTCGCGGCGCGCCTACGCCATCGCCTGCGAGCGCCTCGGCGCACGCCCGGAGGACACCGTGATGGTCGACGACCTGGAACAGAACATCACCGCGGCGCACCGCATCGGCATCGCCGGCGTCGTGCACCGCGACGCCGCCACGACGGCCGCCGCACTCGCGCGGCTCCTCGTGCCGTCGGCCACCCCATGACACCGTGAGCATCTGACCGTTGGAGGATTCGTGTTCGACCTTTCCGACCGTGCCAAGGAATACCAGGACAAGCTGCTCGCCTTCATGGACGAGCACATCTACCCCGCCGAGGCCGTCTACGAGGCGCAGATGGCCGAGTCCGGCGATCCGCACTTCCAGCCCCCGGTCATCGACGAGCTGAAGACCGAGGCGAAGAAGCAAGGGCTGTGGAACCTCTTCCACCCGCACCCCGAATGGGGTCCGGGCCTGAACAACCTGGAGTACGCGCCGCTCGCCGAGATCATGGGCCGCAGCGCCCACCTGGCGCCCGAGGCCACCAACTGCAACGCCCCGGACACCGGCAACATGGAGGTCCTCACCCTCTTCGGCACCGAGGAGCACAAGGAGAAGTGGCTCAAGCCGCTGCTCGCCGGTGAGATCGCCTCCGCGTTCGCGATGACCGAGCCGGGGGTCGCCAGCTCCGACGCCCGCAACATCGAGATGCGGATGGAGCGCGACGGCGACGAGTACGTCCTCAACGGCCGCAAGTGGTGGACCTCCAACGCCCTGCACCAGAACTGCAAGGTCCTGATCGTGATGGGCAAGACCGACCCGGAAGGGCCGAGTCACCGCCAGCAGAGCATGATGGTCGTGCCGCTCGACACCCCGGGCGTCACCGTCCTGCGCGGCCTCCCGGTCTTCGGCTACCAGGACCGCGAGGGTCACGCCGAGGTGCTCTTCGAGAACGTACGCGTGCCGGTCACGGCGCTGCTCGCGGGCGAGGGCGACGGCTTCATGATCAGTCAGGCGCGGCTCGGCCCAGGCCGCATCCACCACTGCATGCGCTCGATCGGCATGGCCGAGCGCGCCCTCGACCTGATGATCGACCGCGCGCAGTCGCGTACGACGTTCGGTGCGCCGCTCGCCGACCGGGCCAACATCCAGGACTGGATCGCCGAGGCCCGCATCGAGATCGACATGGCCCGCCTGCTCACCCTCAAGGCCGCCTACCTGATGGACACCGTCGGCAACAAGCAGGCCCGCACGGAGATCGCCGCGATCAAGGTCGCCGCTCCCGAGGTCGCCCTGAAGGTCGTCGACCGCGCCATCCAGGTGCACGGCGGCGGGGGAGTCTCGGACGACTTCCCGCTCGCCAGCATGTACGCCCATCTGCGCACCCTGCGCCTGGCCGACGGCCCCGACGAGGTGCACAAGCGCACCATCGCGGTGCGGGAACTGCGCCGCCGCGAGAACGAGCGGGCCGCGCGGTGAGCGGCCCGCTCGACGGCAAGGTCGCCGTCGTCACCGGAGCGTCGCGGGGCATCGGCCTCGCGGCCGCCGCGGCCCTGCGCGACCAGGGCGCGCAGGTCGTCGTGACCTCGCGCAGCGAGGAGCGCGCCAAGGAGGCGGCCGCCCAACTCGGCGACGGCGTGGTCGGTTTCGGCGCGCACGCCACCGACGAGGAGGCCGCGCGCGCCTGCGTCGACTTCGTCATCGGGACGTACGGGCGGCTCGACATCCTCGTCAACAACGCGGGCACGAACCCGGCGTACGGCCCGGTCATCGACCAGGACCACGGCCGCTTCAGCAAGACGATGGACGTCAACCTGTGGGCGCCGGTCCTGTGGACGTCGCTCGCGGTGAAGGCGTGGATGGGGGAGCACGGCGGCTGCGTCGTCAACACCGCCTCGATCGGCGGCTATTCGGTCGCCGCCGACGTCGGGATCTACCACGTGTCGAAGGCCGCGCTCATCCACCTCACCAAGCAACTCGCCCTGGAACTCGCCCCGAAGGTCCGGGTCAACGCCATCGCACCCGGCGTCGTACGGACCCGGCTCGCCGAGGCGCTGTGGCAGGAGCGCGAGGCGACGGTCGCCGCGGCGACCCCGCTCGGCCGGATCGGTGAACCGGAGGACATCGGCTCCGCGATCGCCTTCCTCGCCGGGGACGGCGCGCGTTGGATCACCGGCGAGACCCTCGTCGTCGACGGGGGACAGCTCCTGGGCCCAGGAGCCGTATGAGGGCGGCCGACGCCCGGTCCGGGGCGGCGCGGGACATCGACCTCGAAGCGCTCGCCGCATGGCTGGCCGGGCGCGGCGAGCAGGTGACCGGGCCGCTCACCGCCCGGCGCGTCGGCCTCGGCCAGAGCAACCTCACCTACCGGATCGACGACGCCAAGGGCGGCTCAAGCTGGGTGCTGCGCCGTCCCCCGCACGGCCCGCTGCTCCCCACGGCCCACGACATCGCCCGCGAGCACCGCATCCTGGCGGCGCTCGCCGGCACCCGGGTCCCCGTGCCGGCGGTGGTCGGTCTGCGCGGCGAGGCCGGCGTCGACCAACTGGTCATGGAGTACGTCGACGGGGCCGTGCTGGACAGCGTGGAGATCGCGCGGGCGCTGCCCCTTCCGGTCCGCGCCGGCGTGGGCCCTTCGCTCGCCCGCACCCTCGCCGCGATCCACGCCGTGGACCTGGAGCGGACCGGTCTCCTCGACCTCGCGAGCCACCGCCCTTACGCCGAGCGGCAGTTGAAACGGTGGTCCCGGCAGTGGGAGCAGAGCCGCACCCGCGATCTGCCCTCCCTCGACCGGCTCACCGAACTGCTGCGCCGACGCGTTCCAGCGCGGCACACGCTCTCCCTGGTCCACGGCGATCTGCACGTACGCAACGTGATCTGCTCGCCGAGCACCGGCGCGGTACGGGCCGCCCTGGACTGGGAGCTGTCGACCCTCGGCGACCCGATGGCCGACCTGGGAACCCTGCTCGCCTACTGGCCGGAGCCCGGCGAGGTCCCGGCCGCGCGGCCCGCCCTGGGCGTGACCGCACTGCCCGGATTCACCCGGCGCGACACGCTCATCGCCACGTACGCGGAGGCGAGCGGGCGCGAGGTGGGCCCGGAGCTCGGCTTCTGGCACGTCCTCGCGGTCTGGAAGATCGCGATCATCGGGGAGGGTGTCCTGCGGCGGGCCCGCGACGAGCCCCGCAACGCCGCGGAGGGCGGCCCGCCGAGCACCGCCTACATCGACCACACGGTCGACCAGGCCTGGGGCCTCGCCACGTATTACGGGATCTGAGACCCCTGGTGCCTGTGCCTTGATCCATCGGCCCATGGACCCATCGACCCATAAGGCAGCCTTATGGGGTCATAAAGCCAACCCGATTACTAACTTAGGCTTGCCTTAGTTTAGGCTGCCCGTCGAGTCACCCATCGCTCGAAGGGAACCTGAACATGCCTCGCCCTCTGCGGGTAGCCATTGTCGGAGCCGGCCCGGCCGGGATCTATGCTGCCGACGCGCTGCTGAAATCCGCAGTGGCTGCCGACCCCGGTGTGTCCATCGACATCTTCGAGCGGATGCCGGCCCCCTTCGGCCTCATCCGCTACGGCGTCGCCCCCGACCACCCGCGCATCAAGGGCATCATCACGGCCCTGCACCAGGTGCTCGACAAGCCGCAGATCCGCCTCTTCGGCAACGTCGACTACCCGCGTGACATCAGCCTCGACGATCTGCGCACCTTCTACGACGGGGTGATCTTCTCCACGGGCGCGACGGCTGACCGGGCCCTCGACATACCCGGCATCGACCTCGACGGTTCCCACGGTGCCGCGGACTTCGTCTCCTGGTACGACGGGCACCCGGACGTGCCGCGCACCTGGCCGCTGGAGGCCGAGAAGGTCGCCGTCCTGGGTGTCGGCAACGTGGCCCTCGACGTGGCGCGCATCCTCGCCAAGACCGCGGACGAGCTGCTGCCCACCGAGATCCCGGCGAACGTCCACGAGGGCCTCAAGGCGAACAAGGCCCTGGAGGTCCACGTCTTCGGGCGCCGCGGCCCCGCGCAGGCGAAGTTCAGCCCGATGGAGCTGCGGGAGCTCGACCACTCCCCGAACATCGAGGTCATCGTCGACCCCGAGGACATCGACTACGACGACGGCTCGATCGCCACCCGGCGCGGCAACAAGCAGGCCGACATGGTCGCCAAGACGCTGGAGAACTGGGCCATCCGCGACATCGGCGACCGCCCGCACAAGCTGTTCCTGCACTTCTTCGAGTCGCCCACCGAGATCCTCGGCGCGGACGGCAAGGTCGTCGGCCTGCGCACCGAGCGCACCGCCCTCGACGGCACGGGCAACGTCAAGGGCACCGGCGAGTTCAAGGACTGGGACCTCGGCGCCGTCTACCGCGCCGTCGGCTACCTCTCCGACGAGCTGCCCAAGCTGCCCTGGGACGTCGAGTCGGGCACCGTCCCCGACCAGGGCGGCCGGGTCATCGAGGAGAGCGGGGAGCACCTCCAGTCGACGTACGTCACCGGCTGGATCCGCCGCGGTCCCGTGGGCCTCATCGGCCACACCAAGGGCGACGCCAACGAGACGGTCGCCAGCCTCCTGGACGACCACGCGAACGACCGTCTGCACACCCCCGCCTCGCCCGACCCGGAGGCCGTGGACGCGTTTCTCGGCGAGCGGGAGGTCCGCTTCACCACGTGGGACGGCTGGTACCGCCTCGACGCCGCGGAGAAGGCGCTGGGCGAGCCGCAGGGCCGTGAGCGCGTGAAGATCGTCGAGCGCGAGGACATGCTGAAGGCGAGCGGCGCCTAGCAGCACCGCCCCTGGCAGCACCGCCCCTGGCGGCACCGCCCCTGGCCGATCTCGGCCCGGGGCAGCTGTGTCACCGGGCTGACGTCAACGGCGCACGGCGATCGTGTACTTCGCCCGCGCGTCCGCCAGGCCGTCGGTGTTGCGGGCCGTGATCGTAAGGCCTCGGTCCTGGGAGACGAGGCCGCGGCGCACGGAGCGGTGCGCCTCGCGCTCGACCAGGTGGAGGTGGAATCCTTCGGGGCGTCGGCCCTCACAGACCGAGTTCGCTGAGTCCGGGGTGGTCGTCGGGGCGGCGGCCCAGCGGCCAGTGGTACTTGCGGTCGGACTCCGCGATGGGCAGGTCGTTGATGCACGCGTGGCGCGCCCGCATCAGGCCGGCGTCGTCGAACTCCCAGTTCTCGTTCCCGTACGAGCGGAACCAGTGCCCGGAGTCGTCGCGCCATTCGTACGCGAAACGCACCGCGATGCGGTTGCCGTCGTGGGCCCAGAGTTCCTTGATGAGCCGGTAGTCGAGCTCGCGGTCCCACTTGCGGGACAGGAAGGCGACGATGGCGGCGCGCCCGGTGACGAACTCGGCGCGGTTCCGCCAGCGCGAGTCCTCGGTGTAGGCAAGGGCGACCCTCTCGGGATCACGGCTGTTCCAGCCGTCCTCGGCCAGCCTGACCTTCTCGGCGGCGGTCTCTCGGGTGAACGGGGGGACGGGGGGTCGTGCGGTCATCAGGGTGCCTCGTTTCCGGTCGGTTCCGGCGGGTTCCAGTGGGTTCCGGTTGGTTCCGGTCAGTCGGGAGAACGTGCGTTCTCCGCAGGTGTGCCACGATAGGAGAACGCACGTTCTCGCGCAAGGGTGCGGCTGCCCGCCGCCCCGTAGTACCGTCGAAGAACGTTCGTTCTCCCTCTTGGGTTTGGGGCTCTCATGGATCGCGCCGAGGCAGAAGCCCGCGTACTCGACGCCGCCGAGGCGCTCTACTACGAGCGCGGCGTCCAGGCGGTGGGCATGGACCAGGTCCGTGCGGCGTCCGGGGTCTCCCTCAAGCGGCTCTACCAGGTCTTTCCGTCGAAGTCGGAGCTGGTCCTCGCCTGCCTCGACCGCCGCGACCGCCGCTGGAGGGCGCGGCTCGCCGAGTACGTGGACGGCAGGACCGCGGGGGAGAGCCGCCTCCTCGCGGTCTACGACTGGCTGTACGAGTGGTTCTCCGAGCCGGACTTCCGCGGCTGCGCCTTCATCAACTCCTTCGGCGAACTCGGCGCCGTGGACCCGGCGGTGGCCGATGCCGTCCGGGCGCACAAGGACGCCTTCCGCGACTACGTGGCCGGACTCGCGGCCGCCGATGGGCAGCCGGAGGGGGCCGTCGGCCCCTTGGTCCTGCTGGCGGAAGGGGCCATGACCACGGCGGCGATCTCGGGATCACCGGAACCGGCGCGTGAGGCGCGTGCGGGTGCGGCTCTGCTGCTGGCTGCCCGGTAGCCGTTCCGCGCGCCTGCCCCGTGAGCAGAAGGCCCGAGATAGTTCTTACTCGGGGGTAGGCCAGCCCCGTTCCCTTGTTATACGGTCCGTCAACAAGGGCTCCGGCGGCGTTGCGGGACGGCACGGCGGTCCGTTGCCTCGACGTTGGCGCACACCTCCGAGTCAAGGAGCCGCAGCATGGCAAGCAGCACTGTTCGGCCGACCGCGCAGGGCCATTCCCAGGACGACGACGTGGCCCGGCGGCTGCTCGACTCGGCCGCCGTGCTGGCCTACGACCCGGCCACCGAGGTCGACTGGGAGACACCGCTCGACCGCGACTACCACGGCGCGAGCCCGGAGTGGAGCTCCCTCTACGGCACCGCGTACTGGCAGGAGTTGACCGAGCCGCAGCGCAAGGAACTCACGCGTCAGGAAGCCGCTTCGGTGGCCAGCACGGGCATCTGGTTCGAGATGATCCTGCAGCAGATGGTGCTGCGCGACGTGTACGCGAAGGACCCCACCAGCGCCGAGGTCCAGTGGGCGCTCACGGAGATCGCCGAGGAGTGCCGCCACTCGATCATGTTCGCCCGCGGCGCCCAGAAGCTGGGAGCCCCCGCCTACCGGCCGCACCGTGCCGTCATGGAACTCGGCCGCGCGTTCAAGACCCTGGCCTTCGGCGAGGCGGCGTACGCGGCGATCCTGGTGGCCGAAGAGGTGCTCGACGTCATGCAGCGCGACTGGATGCGGGACGAGCGGGTCGTGCCGTTCGTCCGCACGATCAACAACATCCATGTGGTCGAGGAGTCGCGGCACATGAAGTTCGCCCGCGACCAGACGCGCAAGCGGCTCGTGGGTGCGGGACGGGTCCGCCGGCAGATCAACGCGTTCGTCATCGCGGTCGCGTCGTACTACATCGTCACCAGCATGGTGAACCGCAAGGTGTACGCGAACGCGGGGCTCGACGAGAAGCGCGCCGTCGCCGAGGCGAAGGCCAACGAGCACCACAAGTCCATGATGCGGTCGAGCTGTTCGGGCCTGATGGAGTTCCTCGCGTCCGCCCGGCTGCTCACCAAGCCGGCGCTGGCCTTCTACAAGCGCGCCAACCTCATCTGACGCGACCTCATCTGACCCGACCTCATCTGACGCGATCGCGTCTGAACCGCCGTATCCGACCCGACCTCAGTCGATCCGAGCCGAACGAGTCGAGCCGCCACCATGACCTATGCCATCACCCAGACCTGCTGCACCGATGCCACCTGCGTCGCCGTCTGCCCGGTCAACTGCATCCACCCGACGCCGCAGGAACGGGAGTTCGGCAGTACGGAGATGCTGCACATCGACCCGACGACCTGCATCGGCTGCGGTGCCTGCGCCGACGCCTGCCCGGTCGACGCGATCTTCCCCGTGGACGGACTGCCGGCCGCGCAGCAGGAGTACGCCGGGATCAACTCGGCGTACTACGAAGGGAAAGCGCCCGAGGGCGAGCCCGACGGGCCGAACTTCCACACCTGGGACGAGCCGTCCTTCCCGCGGGTCCTGCCGTCGGACTTCGCCCCGCTGAAGGTCGCCGTCGTCGGCACCGGACCGGCCGGGATGTACGCCGTGCGGGACCTGTTGCTGCACACCAGCGCCGAAGTCACGCTGATCGACCGGCTTCCGGTGGCCGGCGGGCTGATACGCCACGGCGTGGCACCGGACCACCCCGCGACCAAGAAGGTCGGCGAGACCTTCGCGCGCTTCCACACCCATCCGCGGGTGCGCATGCACCTCGGGCTCGACGTGGGCACCGACATCACCGCGCAGGAGCTGGCCGCGCACCACGACGCCGTCATCTACGCCGTGGGGGCCGCCGCCGACCGCACCCTGGCCGTGCCGGGCGAGGAGCTGCCCGGCACGATCTCCGCCCGGTCCTTCGTCGCCTGGTACAACGCCCACCCGGACGCGGCGCCGGACGCGATCGACCTCTCCGCCGAGCGCGTGGTCGTCGTCGGCAACGGCAACGTGGCCCTCGACGTCGCCCGGATCCTGCTCGCCGACCCCGACGAGCTCGCCCGAACCGACATCGCCGACCATGCTCTGGCGGCGCTGCGTGCGAGCAAGGTCCGTGAGGTGGTCCTGCTCGGACGGCGCGGCCCCGAAGACGCCGCGTACACCGCGTCCGAGCTGATCGCGCTCAAGCATCTGCCGGGTGTGGAGCTCATCGTCGACGATCACGATCCGCGGATCGCCGCGGCCATCGACGAGGCGGGCCCGAAGGACAAGGCCGCCGTCCTGCGCGGCGTGACCCGCTGCCGGCCGACCTTGGCGGAGCCGCCCGCGGCCGGGCGGCGCATCGTGCTGCGGTTCCACTGCACCCCGTTGGAGGTGGAGGGCCAGGGCGGTGTCCGGGCCGTGCGCGTCGCGGAAGCCTCGGGCGAGCGGTCGATCCGTACCGGACTGGTGCTGCGCGCGATCGGCTACCGCGGGGTTCCGGTCGCCGGACTGCCCTTCGACGAGGCCACCGGCACCGTCCCGCACGAGGGCGGCCGCGTCACCGGACGGCCCGGCACCTACGTCGTGGGCTGGATCAAGCGGGGCCCCAGCGGCGGCATCGGCGCCAACCGCACCTGCGCCGCCGAGACGGTCACCACCCTCCTCGCCGACGCGGTCGCCGGCGCCCTGCCCGCACCCGAGCGCGCGCCGAAGGCCTTCCACCGCCTTGCCCGGCGCCGCAACCGCAAGGTCGTCGACGCCCGCGGCCTTGCCGCGATCGAGCGCGCCGAGGTCACCCGGGGCGAACGCGACGGCAGGCCCCGGGTGAAGCTCGCCACCGTGGACGAGCTCGTGTCGACGGCGCGCGGGAGCCGCCGGGGAGTGCTGCGCTGAGCCGGACCGCAAGGGCCCAACCTGCCACGCCCGCGCCTCACTTGGCGCGGGCCTCGGCAAGGGTGTGAGCCACGAGGGCGTTGGCGTGCCCGTGGCCCAGGCCGTGCTCGGCCTTGAGCCAGGCGACGAGTTCCATGTGCCTGGTCAGCGGCGAAGAGCGGATGAGCTCCAGCCACTCGGTGACCGGGCGGCCGTACTTCTTCTCGATCGAAGGGAAGTAGCTGGCCGGGCCGTTGGCGGCAGTGCTCATGATGGCGGTGTCCCGTCTGTCGTGGTGATGTCGCAGGCAAGTGGTGATGTCGCAGGTAAGACGGGCGGGGCCGGGAAAAGTCATCGGTCGGCCCGGGACATCTTTGGATCGCAGTGAGCCGTGCGGCGCAGGGTTGTTCGATTGGCGGGGCCGGAGTGCCAGGACTAGCCTTGAGCCAGTGAACGCAGCCGTTCACTGCCGGTCCGCGATGTGAGGCCGGCCCGAGGCGTCAGCGCGTAAGCAAACCCATGACGGCCGATCGATCTTCACCATCGAATCCTGCCGAATCCCCGGAGCGGGGACGGGGCAGCGGTATCGCGCTTCTCGTCATCTGCTCGTGCCAGCTGATGGTGGTCCTCGACATCACCATCGTGAACATCGCGCTTCCGCACATCCAGACCTCGCTCGGCTTCTCCACCGAGACACTGTCCTGGGTGGTCAGCG